>JABFRG010000853.1 GCA_013141295.1 Polyangiaceae bacterium | reverse complement strand
CTCGAGCGCCGTGGACTAATTCGTAGAACGCCGCGGCAAGCGCGCAGCATCGAAGTATGCGTCGCGGTCGAGGAGATCCCAAGGCTGCTCCCGCAATCGATCGTTTCCCCTGTGTCGCGGTACTAGTAGAAGGGCTTGACCAAGCCCCCGCCGCCTCATGTAGCCTCGTCACACTGGCCGTCGAACGTCCAGGCTGCGAAACCATCATCGAGGGAGGGACGAATTGGATACGCACGTCCGTACGCCACAGGCCATCTTTCTCCAGCCCCAACGGCTGATCGTCCCGCTCTTTCAGCGCCCGTACGTGTGGGGCCGGGAGAATCAGTGGGAGCCGTTGTGGGAGGACGTTCAGCGACTCACCGAACGCTCCCTGAGCGACCCGAATCGGGAAGTTGAGCCGCACTTCCTGGGAGCGGTGGTCTTGCAGCAGGTGCAGAAGTCCACCGGGTCGCTCCAGCAGCGCGTCGTCATCGACGGGCAGCAGCGGCTGACGACGCTTCAGATCCTACTGGATGCGCTGCACGCCGAGTTGTTGGCCGTGGACGCGATCAAGAGCGCGCGGCGCGTGGAGTCATTGGTGGCGAACGACGACACCTACTGGGAGCAGAAGGAGGACCGCTTCAACGTGTGGCCGACGAACCGCGACCGCGCGGCGTTCAACGCGGTGATGGCCGCAACCCCGCCGGTTGCCTACGATCAGCTCGAACAGCGGGGCGCGAGGCTGGTCGAAGCGCATCGGTTCTTCGCGGAACGGGCGCGAGCGTGGCTTCGGGCGGCCGGACCCGAGGCGGTGCTGGCTCGGGCGGCAGCAGTCGAGAAGACCGTTCGCGACCACCTGCAGCTGGTGGTGATCGACCTGAAGGCGGAGGAGAACGCGCAGGAGATCTTCGAGACTCTGAACGCTCGAGGCTCGCAGCTCACCGCTGCCGACTTGATCAAGAACTTCGTCTTTCAGCGCGTGGCGGAGGCCGGCGTCCCGGTGGAAGCTGCCTACGAGTCTCACTGGAGGGAGTTCGAGACAGCCTTCTGGGAGGCGGAAATCAGCGCGGGCCGCGCCAAGCAGCCGCGCGTTTCGGTATTCCTGAACCACTGGCTCATTGCCCAGACTGGCGAAGAGGTTGTTGCTCGCGAGGTGTTCGCGCGCTTCAAGCAGTACGCCAGCTCAGACGCGGCCAAGCCGATGGATGCGCTGCTCGAGAGACTCCATCGGGCCGCCGGCGTGTACCGGGCGTTCGTGCACGATTCCCTGTCCACAACCGGCGCCCTCGATCGACGTGGGATGTTTGCCTACCGCACCAGCGTGCTCGAGAGCGAAATCATCAAGCCCCTGGTGCTCGCCTTGCTCGACCCGGAGCAACCCCCAATTCCCGAGCCGGAATTGCACAAGGCGTTCAACGTCATCGAGAGCTGGCTCGTGCGACGCATGCTCGTGCGCGCGACAAGCAAGGCCTACAACGGCATCGTCGCCGATCTCGTGAAGCTAGTTCGCAGCACCGACCGTGCGGTGGCCGGCACGACGCTGGAGGAGAGCCTTCGCTCGCAGACCGGCGATAGCCGATACTGGCCGGACGACGACGAAGTGCGTCGAGAACTGACGGAGCTACCGGCCTACAAGCGGATCGGTCGTGGTCGGCTCCGCATGGTCCTCGAGGCTATTGAGGACCACCTGCGTGGCTGGAGCGGAACCGCTCGGGGACTCGGTGGCGAACGCGTTGGACGCGGAACCCTGAACATCGAACACATCCTCCCGCGCAAATGGCAGGCCCACTGGCCTCTCACGTCCGGCGTGCGCGACGAGGCTGAGCGGGATCGGCTGCTCCACACCCTGGGCAACCTCACGCTCCTCACGGGCCGGCTCAATTCGACCGTGTCAAACGGCCCATGGACGGGCAAGCGAGAGGCGCTTCAAACGCACGACGTTCTTGTGCTGAACCGCGACCTGTTGAAGAGCGCAGGTGACACCTGGGCGGACGATGCCATCCGCGCTCGCACCGGGCGGTTGGTGGACATCGTCCTCGCCATCTGGCCAGTTCCCAAGGGGCACCGGGTCGCAGTCGCAACTCGCATCGCGCCAACTCGCCGCCGTGTTGAGCTCATCGACCTCATCGTGGCCGGCTTCATCGAGGCGGGCGCTACGCTGTACGCAAGGCCCAAGAAGCTGCGCCACCGAACGGCGAAGGTGCTCCAGGACGGACGCGTGGAAGTGGACGGTGAGGCGTTCACGTCGCTGTCATCCGCCGCCGCCTGGATTGCCGAAGGATCCTGGAACGGCTGGAAGTTCTTCAGTCTGGACTCGACTAGCAAGGGGAGCTTGCTCGACCTCTGGCGCCGCTACGTCGATGAGCTCGCCGTGGACGCGGAGGAAGACGACGATGACGACAGCAACGCGGACCAGGTTGGCTGAGGCTCATCATCACGAAACGGCCCGGTGTTCCGTTGCCGCTGCACACCGCTAGGGTCTCGAATACGCGCGATCTCCGAGCGCGCGAAGGAGGGTGGGAAGATGGCTTGTAGTTCCTGTGCCGCCGTAGGACACAACGTGCAAACTTGTCCGAGCGTTCGAAGATGCGGGCACTGCAACGGGCGAGGGCACGATCGCCGTAACTGCAGCAGGCTCCTCCCGCGCGTGCCGGCGGAGGACCCGCGCGCCAGCTCCCTGGCGGAGGTCTGCGCCAAGCATCGCAACGTCCCGAATCTGTTGGCGCATCTGTACTGGCCGGACCGCACGCCCTACTTCATGTCGAACGTGGGGAGCCTTTCGACCGGGGGTGACTGGCTCTTGACCGCGACGCCCGGCCACGGCGTGCAGCAGCCTACGCGCCCGACCTTGAACTTCTTCGAGGTAGATGAAGCCTTCATGACCGCACTCCCCGCGGCGACCCTGAGTCGCTCGCTGCGTCACGGCCTACTCCTTCGCCGCAGCGCTCTCCGGGAAGGCAACGGGTTCGACTTGGCGGAGGTTCGCGTTGGGCACCCCAAGGGCCACGGAGTCGATGACCCATCCGGATACTGGCGGTTCGACATCGGCAACCACCGCTTTGGCGCGCTCGGCGAACTGCGCCACGCGAAGGTCGTGCGCTTCGCGACTCCGTATGAGGTCGCGCTCCGTCGCGTCGTGATCCCGGCATCGCTGGTCGTGGCGTACTGGTAGCCGCCGAGTTCGGCTATGCTCGGCCGAGGGATGATGGCGAAGCTATGTATACCATTGGAGAATTTTCGAAATGCTACTTGGTTAGATTAAATCATTTACGGCCGAGTGATTCGCGTGCTCTCTTGATGAGGTTGGCCGGAGTCGAAAACGAACCGGCAGCGGGGTCAGTGGTGGGGTTGTCGAATGGACGCAAGTCGAGGAGATGTCTATGGCGATCGTACGTTCGCGTAGGGCGGCGCCTGTCTGGGCGGCGGTCGCGTTGATTGCGCCCTTGTTGGCTGCTGCCTCGTCTGGGTGCAATTCAGCATTCGGGCAAAACGTTCACGGAACCGAGCCCAGAGAGACATTGGTGCAGATTCGAGACAAGAGCACCGCCCCCAAAGCTCCGACCGAATCGTCACCGTCGTGGTTGGCGGCGGCTCGGCGGTCGTCGATGCGGTCGGGGGGGAGCTGTACGACCAAACGTCCTGGACTCCACGCAACTGCTGACCGACCAGTGTGGGGAGCGAATCTCCCAAGTGGTTCATTTCCGACTCGGTAGAGGCGGAAGAATTTTGGCTACATTGTTGGTCATTCTATGAATAGGTAGGTGCGATATGTCGGAGAGCGTCACGGAGCCCAATGCTGAAGGCGGGCCAATCGGAGCCAAGGTCGACCACTCCCAAGTGGCAGTCGAAGCTGCCCACATAGGCGTTCAGCCGGACGTTGCAGAAGCGCGTCTCGGCGGTTGCGATGGCGCGCCGCGCGGGACAACGGACGACGGACAAAAAGAACGTGTCGCTGTCGAGAGGACTGGTGTTGAGCTTGACCGCGCACGGCTTGAACGGGCGGAGGTTGCACTGAAGTTGCTTTATGCCGAGGCGGCGCTAAGAATTGCAAAGGCCGACGGCGAGTCGAAGCTCGCGCCGGGCGATGAGTACCTCAAGAAGCGAGAGAGCGAAAAGCGGGACCTTGAGGCTGCTCGACACAAACTTGAGGTCGCGGAACTAGCCTCAAAGACCCTCGCCGTCTCTCCTCCGTGGTGGCGCGACACTGGGAAGGTCACACTTCTCACGGCAATGATTGCTGCCTCCGCCCCTCTGACGGTCGGTGTGCAAGGATGGTTTCAGAAGGCCAAGGAATTGGATCTCGCAGCCGCAAGCCAAGGTCGTGAGCTGCAGGACCGATACCTGGCTAGTGCATCGAAGGATGAACGGACGCTCAAGATGTCCTTGGAGTTTGTGAAGGCCACCGCGGATGATCCCAGGATCAAGGGCTGGGCTGCCGGCGCGCTGGAAGACGCGAAGCACCGGGACGAGGTCTATGCGGAAGCATACGTCGCCATTCATCGCATTGCGAAGACCAAGAAACCGCCGCTCAGCCCTGACGACCCTGATGTGATGAACTTTAGGAGGTTGTATGAGGATAGGTTGCTGACAATCGAGAGTCCCGCAATGGAGGTCATCGTAGAAAATGTTGCGAAGATAATTGGCGCATGTCAAGGTCCGGAGTCGTCGATGGTGTGCCAGATGGACCAGCTGGCAACCCTTGCACACGACTTTCAACGGCAACGTTCAATCGAGATTGGGACGGCCCCGTCGCCGCCGGCCACTTCTGCTGTGCCTACGACTTCGCGCTACTCTCGGCAGCCTTGTGGCGCGATTGTTGATTTGAGGTACGGGCTGGAGTGGTACGTTGCACCGGAGTCAGTGCTCCAGCGGGATGGCGCAGAGCTTTGGGCAAAGCAGCTCTTGTCCTGCGGAGGAGGGTGGAGGTTGCCCAGTCAAGGCGAGGTTGCCCTGCTCTTTGAGGCAGACAAGAAGGCGGGGACTGGGTTTCAGAAGAATGGTCAGTCGTTCCCGGCTCGTATCGATCCGGTCTTCAGTGAGATCGGGGAGCAGTCCTGGGTGTGGACCAGTAGGGCGTCGGACGCAACAAACGATTTTGCGTACAAT
>JABFRG010001150.1 GCA_013141295.1 Polyangiaceae bacterium | reverse complement strand
CTCCCGCGCGAAGCGGAGGCCTCGCGTGCAAGCTCCCCTCCCGCTTGCGGGAGGGGCAGGGGGGAGGGAACGTAGCTGGGGCCTCTCGTCGCGAGCCCGCAGCACGGGTTGACGCCCGTCGGGCCCCGTGAAACGTTCACCGCATGTCGCCGCTTCCCACTGCCCTCGCCGCGCTCTCGCTCGTCGCCCTCGCCGGTTGCACATGGTCCACGGAGCCCGCGCCCGAGCCGCAGCAAACCGACCCCGCCGTCGACACCTCCGCGCCCGCAGTGCGGCCCGCTGCGTTCAAGAAGTTCTCGGCGGGCGATCACGAAGCGAACAGCGAGAAGATCAAGTAGTGCGCAACCTCGCCTTTCGTAGGCCGCCACGGTGACCAAGCCGACGCTCTTCGCCTGCGCACTGCTCGGCATGCTCCAATCCGCATGCGGCCGCGAGGCAAAGCCGCCCTCGGCGTCTGCTCCCGAGCTCGAGCCGACCACCATGGCGCAGCTCCTGGCCTGCGACAACCGCATCGGGCCAGGTCAGCGTACGCGGGTAGATGGCGAGCTGTCGGCGCCTCTGGGCGGTGAGACGCTCCCACGAAGCGCGACCGACGCCGGTGCGCCTCCCAAGCTCTGGTCCCTCACCGGCCACCTCGAAGAGTGCTTCGTCCTGCCCGCGGGCCACGACGAGTGGAAGACCGGGCAACGCGTTTCGCTCACCTTCGAAGGCGTGAATTGCAACCTCGCCAACCTGGCCTACGCCGGCTGCCGCCGTCAGTCCGTCGTTGCCGCTGCAGCGCGCCCGTAGCGATGATCACGCTCGCCACCGGCAACCTCCTGGACGCCAAGGTCGACGCCCTGGTCAACCCCGTGAACACCGTGGGCGTGATGGGGAAGGGGCTCGCGCTCCAGTTCAAGAAGGCATTCCCCGCGAACTTCCGAGCGTATGAAGGGGCAGCCAAGGCCGGAGCCCTCGAGATCGGGAAGATGTTCGTCTTCGCCTCCGAAGCTGCGCCCAGGTACATCATCAACTTCCCGACCAAGCGCCACTGGCGCGAGCCGTCCAAGCTCGCGTACGTCGAGAGCGGGCTCCGCGATCTGGTGGCCGTCGTTCGCGAGCGCGACATCCGATCCCTCGCCGTCCCAGCTCTCGGCGCCGGCCTCGGTGGCCTCGCGTGGTCCGACGTGCGCCCCCTCATCGAACGCGCGTTCGCCGAGATCGCCGACGTCGCAGTGCTCCTCTTCGAGCCCAGTTCCGGCGCCGGAACAACCTCGTGATCTGAACGATCTCGAAGGCTTCCACGCCACCTTGAGAATTAAGTCAGTAGCGTGGTTTGACGCTCCGACGGCCGTGTGAAACGCTCCGCGCATGCTCCTCGCTCGCCCGCTTCGCCTGGTCGTCACGGTTCTCTCGCTCGCCGCGCTCGGTGGCTGCACCTGGTCGACGGTGCCCGAGCCCGCGCCCAAGCAAGCGGAGCCCGCCGTTGACACGAACGTACCGGGAGCGCAGGTCAACCCCCAGCGCGCCGACGACGACGTCGAAGCGAACAGCGAGAAGATCAAGAAGTAGCCACCCGCAGACCGGGTCGCTCGCTTCGCGCCTGAAGTTCTCCCGCGTCCTAGAGCGGCAGATCCATGAAGTCGATCCGTCGTGCTTGATGGACCTGATGAAACCATTGCAAGAGCTGTACTGCTCCAAAGACTTCTGGCGCCTTCGGTGGGAGCCATACGACCATGCAGCTTGCGCGAAGGTCCGAAGCCTCATGGGGCGGCACATGCTCGAAGTTTCCAACAGCCTCTTCGTAGCTTGAATCCGAAGGGTGACTCCCGACGAGCACACCATGCTTCGCCGTAATCATTGCAAGATCGTGCGCTTTCGGTGACGAGGCCGGATCGCATGCAATCCTGCCGCTTTGCTTCTCTCCTGCGCCATCGATCTCGACCACGAGCGACTTCATCGTGCCTTCGCTGGAGTCGTACCCCAACAAGAGCGAGCACTCACCGCTGGGGATGAGCCCCTTGCCCGCTGTCACGATGGCCTTGGCCAAATCGTCCGTCGACATTGCGCTGGTCACATGAACGACAATGCGTCGTGTGGCGTCGTGCGGTGATTGCGCGGGCGTAGCTCCAGGCGATGCATGGCCGCAGGCCGCAAGCGCAAGGGGCGCCAGCACGGGAATCGTTCGCAAAAAACGACGGGAGAAGCGCATGAGAGGGGAGGGGCGAAGCGCGAGGGCTCTCGAGAGTATGTAACCCATCCACAACTTTCAACCATCGGTGCATGACCTGCTCGGCCATCGTTTCATTCGCGTTCATCCCGAAGCGGACCGAGGACCCCCGATCTGCAGCGAATTGGCAGAGGGGGTCCCTCGCTTCGCTCGGGATGACCCTTGGTTCCTTCGAGATACTTGCGCGCTCTGCGCGTGAAGACTCGGGATGACTCTGGCTTCTTCGAATCAAACCGAGGATCGCGCGAGGTACGTCCAGATAGCGATGCAGGCCTCGAGCTGCCGGGTCCCGTACAGGGTGTGGCCGCCCTCGTAGTTCTGCAGCGCGAACTCCTTCGGTGTGGTCACGTATCCGGCGTAGTCGCTAGCGAGGCCCAGCGGCGATAGCGTCGAGGCACCCGCGTGGCGAAGCGCGCGTTCGGCGGTGCGGGCCGCGTAGGTCGTCTGCTCGAAGGGCGAGGCGAACACCATGTGGCTACCGAGTCGCAATATCCAGAATGGATGCCGCGGCGACGGTGCCAGGCGAAACCGCGGCTTCTCGCCCGGTCCCAGGCGTCCGTTTGCGCGGTTGAAGAGCGCGCGGGCAGCCCAGCTCTTCGCGAGGATCGTCGTGGGGTCCGGCAGCTTCTTCGCCTGCGCCCCATCTCGCCAGGGCAGCACGCGGGCCTCGCCGAACCACTGCGTGTACAGCCCAGCGGGTACCTCCTCCGAGCCGCCGGTCACCGCAGCACCAATTTCCCACGAGGGCAGCGCTCCGTATTCGACCGTGGCGTCGGTCGTTGTCGGATCCAGGTCCCAACGCCGACACGTGAACAACGTCGACCCCTTCGCCGGCTCCCGCACCGCGCTCGCCCACTGTTCGACCACCTTCTCGGCGATGGTCCTCATGCGTCCCAGCGGATCCTCCTGCGCGGCCGCGCCCACCGGTAGCGATGTCACGTCGCCGTTCGCGCGCTGGTGCACGATCGCCAGCTCCACGCCGGTCGCGTTCTCCATCGCATCCACCGCCATCCCCGGCCAGTCGCGATGATACGGCCGGCGCTCCCCGGGGCGCGACGTGGCCGGGTGGCAACACCAGCTCGCCCAGGTGGCGAACGCCTTGCCCGTCTCGTCGCGAAACGTGAGGACCGTCATGCGCGGATCCACCGCTTGCTCTTCCACCGGCAAACCGGCGGGCATCTCGATGCCCAGCTCGTTCTTCAGCTCCGCCGACCAACCCGCCACGCCCTGTTCGAAGTTGTTCTCGAATGGCGCGTAGCTCCGGTTTCGACCCGCTTGCCACAGCACACGCTGGGCCACCGACACAGTGGCGCTGCGCACGGAGCTCAGCGCCGCACGCGCGGCGACGACGCCCTTGCGCACCAGCTCGTCGACCACGGTCATGTCGAGCCCCGCGGGCCACTGCGCGAGATCGTAAATGTTGCCGAAGTAGCGCCCGGGCGCCGAGTGCGTGTGCGTGCCCACCATGAGCAGCTGATGCTTCTCGAGCTGCACTGCCGCGAGCAAGAGCTCCTCCACCACCTGCGAGCCCGAGACCATGTCGTAGCTGAGCAGGAGAAGACGCTCGGCGCCGGATTCGATCCACAGCGCGCGCACCTGAAGAACGTCGTCTGCGTTGTATCCATGGCCGCCCTTGGGACCGAAGCCGAAGAGCACCAGATCATCCGGGAACGCGAGGTTTGCTCGCCCGACGCCGATCTTCATGCTGCGCCTCCTTCGTCACCCGGCGCATGCACCACGTGTTCGTGTCGAGGTGGTCGATGAAGTGCCGAGCTGTTCACGATCTCCGAGACTACGGCATTTCGCCGGCTGACCGTACGACGACGCCCCGGGGCCTCGCAATTCGCGGAGCCCGGGGCGGTATCGCATCAGCGCGCCGCTACTTGCAGTCGTAGCCCCACACCTTGTAGCTGTACTCCACCGTGCCGTTCCGGTACGTGGCGCACGCGCCGCCAGCCGAGGGAATGGGCTGGAGATTGACGACCTTGAGGGCGCCGCATTGGCGCGCAGCGTTTCGCATGGCGTCGTCGCGCGAGGTGCAGCGCGCGTAGCCGTTCGTGTACTTCAGCGCCTGCGCGGTCTCCTCGACCTCGTCGCTCTGGGGCGCGGGAGCGTCCGCCGATACGGCGCAGCCGACCGAGAGGACCGAGAACGCAGAAACGAGGACGAGTGCGGTGCGTGCGAGTTTGATCATGCTCACCTCCAGAGAACAGGGGTTTCGTACGAATCAGGGGGCAGGTTCGGAGAACGCGCGCAGCGGAGAAACCTTGAGGCCGCGATCGCAAGATTCTCCAAGTTGCCATTCCGGTCTGCTCCTACCGTGAGCGCCATGGCTACCCTTCATAAGCAGATTCTCATCGAGGCCCCGTGCGCAGATGTTTGGGATGCGGTGCGCGACGTCGGAGCGCTCCACACGCGGCTGGTGCCGGGCTTCGTCGTCGACACCCAGCTCGAACGCGACGCCGCAGGCAAGGACGTCGTTGCCCGACGCGTGACCTTCGGCAACGGCGTCACTCTTCGCGAGCCCATTCTCTCCCTCGACGACGAGCGGCTTCGCCTGGCCTGGACCGCGGAGGGCGGCAACACCACGCACTACAACGCCGTCCTGGAGGTGGTAGCGGAAGGCTCCGCAACGCGCGTCCGCTGGACCAGCGACTTTCTCCCCGACGAAGCCGGCGCCGTCCTCTCGGCAATGCAAGACCAAGGCCTCGCCACCATGCGGAAGACCCTCGAAGCTCGACGGTAGCCTGTCCTCCCATCTGCACCGAAGTGACAGAGGGGGTCCCTCGCTTCGCTCGGGATGACTGCTTATTTCTTCGAGCGACTGGCGCGTCCCTCGCTTCGCTCGGGATGACCGTGGGTTCTTCGAGATGCTGGCGC
>JABFRG010001033.1 GCA_013141295.1 Polyangiaceae bacterium | reverse complement strand
GTACTCGGGGACGCCGTTGCCGTTGTCGTCGGCGCGCGGGGTGGAGCCGTCGACGCCGTCCTTCTTGCCGTCCCCATCGGCGTCGTCGTCGAGCCAGTTGAGCTTGCCGTCGCGGTCCACGTCGTTCGAGGCCACCTTGGGCAGCTTCGAATCGGCGGCCTCGTCCTTGGTGAGGATGCCGTCGTTGTCGTCGTCGGCGTCGAGGTAGTCCTTCTTGCCGTCCGCGTCGGTGTCGACCGGATTGGCCGCGCCACCCGCGCCCAGCTCGTCCTTGGTGAGGATCGTGTCGTTGTCGTCGTCGGCATCCTGGAAATCGGGTTTGCCGTCGGCGTCGGTGTCGCCGAGCGTCGCCTTGATCGATCCGCCCTCGTCGATATCGAGCTGGTCCACGATGCCATCGTGGTCGGTGTCGGCGGTGGCGCCGTCGACCTTGCCGTCGCGATTGGCGTCGACCTGGCCGGTCTCGGCGATGTCGAGCAGCCCGTCGGCGTCGCTGTCGAGCTCGTAGGCGTCGAGAATCCCATCGCCGTCGCTGTCGATGGGCGTCGTCTTCGGGGTGACGTTATTGCCATCGGCGGGCGCCGCGTCCACGACATCCGCCAGGCCATCGCCGTCGGTGTCGGTCTGGTTGTCGACGCGTCCGTCGCCGTTCCCGTCGAGGGCCTTCCCGCCGTTCTCCCAGAGATCGGGAATGCCGTCGCCGTCGGAGTCGAGGTCGAGGAAGTTGGGAATGCCGTCCTGGTCGGTATCGTACTTGAGCGGGATCGCGTCGCAGATGCCGTCGGTGTTGGCGTCGGTGCAGCCGGCGCCCACCTGGTCCTTGTCCTTGTAGTCGAGGACGCCGTCGCCATCGGTGTCCTTCGATACGTCGTCGCCCCCGGACTCGAGCCGGTTGGGAATGCCGTCGCCGTCGGCATCGGCATCGGCCGTCGTCGCGATGGAGTCGCCGTCCTTGTCGGGATCGGCCGCGTCGAGGCGGGTGAACGCGCTCAACGCATTGGGCAGGCTGTAGATGCTGGTGCATCCGGCGGAAGTGTCCACCGCGCTCGCCGCGTAGCCGGCGCCGGCGCCCACCGCATTGGGTGTATTCAGCACCGAAAGCTTGGTACCCACCGCCTGCACCGCGATGTAGATCTTGCGGTCGGGTCCCAGGGCCATGGATCCCGCGCCGTCGTCCACCGCTCCGGCCGCCAAGGCGCCGTAGTCGAAAACGGCGTTGGCGTTGGCCATATCGAACTGGAACAGCTTGCCGCGATCGGCGCCGTAGAGGGCATTCGCATACAGCTTGGTGCCGTTGGCCGAGAAGGCGATGCCGTAGTGGAACGTGCCGGCGCTCTCCCGGAGCTTCTTGCCGTTGGTGAGATCACCGGTGGCGGGGTTGAAGTCCCAGAGATCGACCTCGCCGAAGGAAGCGGCCGCCACCTTGGTGCCCTCGGGGTTGGAGGCCATCTGGTAGAACGGCCGGTTACCGGAGCTCGACACGTTGGGTGTGGTGCCACCGCCTCCCGCGGCGACGACCTTGGCGGGGGCCGTGGCGTTCCCCAGCGGGGTGGTGTTGATGTCGTAGACGAGCACCTGCCCGTTCGTGCCGGTGGTGGCCCGCGCCACGATGACCCAGTAGTCGCGGCCGTTGGGCTTGGCCACGGCGGTGAGCATCTCGCCCACGTCGAGCTGCCCGTTGTTCAGGGCGAACACCGCGGACTCCTGCGTGGGCACCGCGCCCGTGAGATTGAACTTGGAGACCGTGAGCGAGCCGTTGTTGCCGGTGCCTTGAATGGCCGGCACTGCGAACACGTAGTAGTGCCCCGGCTGGCCCGGGACCGGCAGCACGATGCCCGACTGCGCCGCGGAAGGATTGCCGCCGAGCCGCGTGGCCGGCGACGTCACCTCGGCACCGCTGGCGGCCCATACGCGGATGCCGTCGGTGTAGATCTGCAGCTGACCGGTCGCCGGATCGCTCCAGGTGGAGGTTCCCTCGGCGGTGCTCAGCACCGTGTTGCGCGCGCCCGCCGTGCGGACGAGCGCTTGGCTCCACGACATGGTGCAGCCGTCCCCGAAGATCCAGTTGTCGAAGTGCCGGGGCCGCGCTTCGGCAACCCCCGTGACGGCGAGCGGACCACAAAGGACGACGGAACCAACCAGGCAACGCAGAACGAAACGACGCAAGAGAGCCTCCACCGGATAGACGGAAGTGCATTTTGGAACACTTCGTCACGGGGGTCGAGCTTCCGGCAATTTCCCGAGGAACCTCATCCGTTCCTTCATCGCCGTGCCGAGAACCAGGCATACTGCGGGTATGACGGACCTGGCAGCGCGGGTGGGCGAGCTCGAGGCGCAAAGCGAACGGGCACTGCGAACGCTCGGCGACCTCGCGAAGGAGATCGCGGGGACCACGACGCCGCAGCGGGTCGGCGACACGTTGGTGCCCTGGCCCTTTCGTGCGCTCGGCCGCGTGCGTCTGGTGCGCCGCGAAGGCACGGTCCTGTTCGTCACCGACGGGCTCTCACATCCGTTCGATCCCTCGCTGCACGGCGAAGGGCACGCAGCCTTGGGCTTCGAGCTCGGGATGGAGCTCCCGGTCGAGGAGGTCGGCGACACGCCGGCGAAGCAGGCCGGCGCCTGGGTGGTGCCCGCGCTCTTGTGGCTCGGCAGCTGCTACGTCATGGACGAGTTCCGGCTCCTCGATCTCGTGGACCACTTCGGCATGGTGACGCAGATGCTCCCACCGGAGCCGGCGCTCGCGCACTTGCTCATGACCGACGGCAGCGTGGGCGCGCTGGCGGGAATGCCCCTGGCGCAGACCACCACCTTCGGCCGCGAGGCGCAGCATCTCCTCTGGCGGGCCAGCGGCGAGGAGGCGCGGCTGGTGATGCTCACCGCGCTCACCCCCGACGAGTGCACGTGGGTCCGGAGCGTCGACGATGGGTCCCGGGCCATGGACCTGGCGCGCGCTCTCTGGGCCCGTGGGCACGGGCACCGGACGCTGCCGCACCGGCCCTCGCTCCTGCGGCTCGATCGCCCGACGCAGGGACGAGAAGGCGAGGCTCCGTAGGGAGCTCCGCCGCCTTCGGCGTCCTGTGACGTTGTGCCGTGGCGCCGTCCACGGTAGCCTGCGCGAGACCGTGCACCACATTGCTCGCTGGGATCTGGACAAGACCTATCTGCGTACCGAGTTCGATACGCTGCGGGATCTCGTTCGCACGGCGCTGGAGCGGGCCGACGAGAAGCGCACCAACCCGGGCGCCATGACCCTGATGCGCGAGATGGCCCGCGCCGACAGCGAGATTCACATTCTCTCGGGCTCGCCCGAGCAGATGCGGCGGCGCCTGGAAGACAAGCTGCGCCTCGACGGCATCACCTGGAAGAGCTTCACCCTCAAGCCCAACCTCAAGAACGCCCTGCGCCTCCGCTTTCGCGCCATCAAGGATCAGCTGGGCTACAAGCTGCCGATGCTGCTGGCGGCCCGGGCTGGCATCTCGGTGCCGGAGGGCGAGCCCCTGCCGCGCGAGACCCTGTTCGGCGACGACGCCGAGGCCGACGCCTTCGTGTACTCGGTGTATGCCGACTTCGTGAGCGGCCGCATCGGCGAAGAGACGCTGGTCGAGGTGCTGGAGCGCGGCAATGTGTACGAGGACGTCATCGAGGCGGCGGTGCACTCGGCCAAGAAGCTGGTGCGCGGCGACGCCATCGAGCGGGTGCTCATCCACCTCGAGGGGCAGTCGCCCCCGGGCGACTTTCACATGTATGGTGCACGGGCCGTCCCCTTCTACAACTACCTGCAGGCGGCCTTCGTGGTGTTCGAGGATCGTCGCATCTTTCCCGAGGCCGTGTTCCGGGTGGGCGCCGAGCTGGTGACGGCGCATCGCTTCGACGGCGATCAGCTGGCGCGCAGCTACCGCGATCTGGTGCGCCGCGGCCACCTTCGCGGCACCCGCATCAAAGACCTCCAGGAGAGCGAAGATGCGGTGGCCCAGGTGGCCACGCCGAGCGAGGCCAAGGCGCTGCGGGTGATGCTCGATCGCTTGCCCGCACTCTCGGAAGAGGCCCGGGGCACCTTCGATGCGCGCCTCGACACGCCGGTGCCCGACTACGTGTCGCTGGTGGGCAAGCACAACAAGCGCCGGAAGAAAGCGTGAACCACATGCTCGAGCTGAAGATTCAAGGCATGAGCTGCCAGGGCTGCGTGACGCGGGTGAAGAAGACCCTCGAGGGCATCCGGGGCGTGCACGTCGATGCGGTCGAGGTCGGGAGCGCCAAGGTGCGCCTCGACCCCGAGATCACCCCCGCCCAGGTGATCGAGGCGCTGGACGACGCCGGATACGACGCCGCAGCGTCGACCGCGTGACCGAGAGCCCGCCCGGCGCGGGGCCCACGAGCGCCGACGCCGGCCATCTCACCCGCATGCGCCTCACCATCGGCGGCATGACCTGCGCCGCCTGCCAGAGCCACGTGCAGCGAGCCCTCGAACGCACGAGCGGGGTAGCGCACGCGGCGGTGAGCCTGATGACGAGCTCGGCGGTGGTGGACTTCGATCCGGCGAAGACCGACCTCGCGGCCATCACCACGCGCGTGACCAAGGCCGGATACGAGGCTTCGCTGCCGGCGAGCGACGACGCCATCGACGCCCAGAAGGCCGAGGAGCAGCGTCAAGGCGCCGAGTATCGCACGCTGCGCTGGAAGACCATCACCGCCCTCGCGGGAGCCTCTGCGGTGATGGTCGTGTCGATGCGCGAGATGGGCGCGAGCCTCGCGGGCATGACCATGAGCGGAGCGATGTCCGGCGGCATGTCGCCGTCGCTGTCCTGGGCCCTCGGCGCGGCCACCCTCGTGATCATGGTGGTGTGCGGCGGAGACTTCTACGTGCGCGCGGCCAAGGCTGCACGCGCGGGTACGAGCGACATGAACACGCTGGTGGCCATCGGCACCGTGGCCGCCTTCGGCTACTCGGTCTTCGCGGTGGTGGCCCCGCACGTGTTTCATCGCAGCGGCGTGACGCCCAGCGTGTACTTCGAGACGGCCGCGTTCATCGTGGCCTTCGTCCTCCTGGGGCACCTGCTCGAGGCCCGGGCCAAGCAACGCACCCCCCTGGCGT
>JABFRG010001203.1 GCA_013141295.1 Polyangiaceae bacterium | reverse complement strand
GCGCGGGGCGCGGGGGCGCGGCCGCACGGCGGGTATCAATCGAAGAAATGCTCACGGGTAACCTACTGGAGCGGCGTTTTCGCGGTCTCCCGTCGAGCCGCGAGGACCGGAAGTGTGCTCAAACGTGTCGCGTGAGCCAACGCGGATGTAGCGCGCGCCGCGTTTCGAAGCAAGCACCGCGCGCCGCGGCACGGTTGTCGCTACTGCGTGTGGCATGCACGCCAAGCGTCACCGCTTTGCAAGCGACAACGACAAAACGACTCGCCTTTTCCCATCGAGGGTTGACCCGAAACTTTCGTTCCGCCTAGGCTGCGAAGCGTCGGCAACGACTCGCTCGCGCCGTTTGCGAGAGAGAGCGCCCTGAAGTCCTGGGGAGCTACCGTTGCCTTCGAAGTTCCGTGAAGTGGAGGACTCCGATGGCAGTTGGCAGGGTCAAGTGGTTCAACGACGAAAAGGGCTGGGGCTTCATCAAGCAGGACGAAGGAGCCGACGTCTTCGTGCACTATTCCCAGATCGAGGGTGACGGTCGTCGTCGTCTCTTCGAAGACGAGGTCGTCGAGTTCGAGATCAAGGAAGGTCCCAAGGGCCTCCAGGCGATCAACGTCCAGCGCCCGACGACGGCCATCTCCGCCGCCGCCGCCAGCTGACTGCGAGCCCGCGCGGTAGCCCGACCCCGGGCAGTTGCGTCGGGTCCGCTTCGGAAAATCAGAAGCCCGCGCACCCCGTGTTTCTACGGTTCCGGCGCGGGCTTCGACCATTTTGCGTCAGGGCGCCGAGGGGGCAGCCGCCGGGCGGTCCTTCATGACGTACCCCTGCGAGACCCTTGCCATCACCTGGTCGGCCTTGAACACGCCGCTCGGCTCGAGCGCTCCCTGAACCATCACCGGGAGTGGCTTGCCCGGTAGGTCGCGGAACGTGTCGGGCAGCACCGCGCCCATGTAGCGCACCCGCACCACCGCGCCGCTCGGACTCGTGAGCGCGAAGCGGAATTCGCCCTCGGTGGGCCCCTGGAGCGAGCCGTGCACCAGTGTCCCTTCGGCGCGGACCTCGTGCCCCACGAGGGTCGGGTTGATGGCCAGCTGGTCCACCGAGTGCACCGCGTAGGTGGGGCTGATCTGCCCGCTGGCCAGGGCCGCGACGATGCTCGCGGCGAACGCGCCGGTGGTCACTGCCGCCGCAGCCATGCGTAGCTTTCGCCGACGGCGCTGGGGCCTGCAGTCGGCGGTGAGCACAGTGCCGTCGGGCCGCTCGTAGAACCGCACACAGGCGTCGCCGGCGCCGAGGATTCCGCGCACCTCGTCGTCGCTCATGGCCGCCAGGTTGAACACGTTCTTGTCGCACTGACCGCATCGTCGCGCGCGATCGTCGCCTTGCATGCTGGCCCACGGCACGTCGCACGGCATCGCGACGGTGGGGACGCCCAGCGCCAGCAGAGGGCCCACGCGGAGGGCGTTCTCCACCGCGCGGAGCTCGTCGCACAGGGCCTGTTCCTCGGCGCGCACCTTGGCGAGGGCGTCGAGCTCGCGCTGCAGGGTTTCGCGGCGCGCCACGAGCGCGTCCCGATCGGTTCGATACGGCATGCGATGCGGACGCGGGAGACCGCCGGAAGATTCCCTCCGGCGCCGGAAAAACCGTCAGGCCTCGGGAATCGCCGCTTCGGTGAAGACACCGGCCGGGCCCAGAACCCGGGCGTACCCGCGCGCCAGGCCGCCCGTCTCGTCGAACTCGTACACGTTGAACCCGGCCATCTTCGCCGGATCGTCGTGGTGCAGCGAAGCGCTCGTGGCGCCGAACGCTCGGATGACGCCTGCCTCGGTGGTGAGGCTGCGGTCCATTCGCTTGTGCAGGTGCCCGTGGAGGAACAGGCCTGCCCCCATGAGCGGCCCCAGCTCCCGGGCGTCGTGCAGGCCCTCGAGCACGGTCTTCACCCGCGACGCCGGGTTGTGGAGCGGATGGTGCGCGAAGAACACGGGCTTCTTGTCGCGCAAGGCGCCCAGCTTGAGGATGCGGTCGAGGGCCGCGCGCTGGGCGTCGCCGATGGTGCCGGCGGCCACGAAGGGAAGGCGGGGAACGGCCGACGAGAGCCCGATGAGCACCAGGGGGCCACGCACGCGAACGAAGGGAAAGAACCCCAGTTCGAGGTCGGCCCCCAGCTCGGCGCCGAGGTCGGCGTCGCTTCGCATGTAGTCTGCAAAGTAGGCGCCGATGCGACCGTCGCGGGAGGCTCCCCCGGTGTACACGTCGTGATTGCCGGGAATGATGCTGACGTCTCGGGGGTCGAAGCCCAGGTCCTCCTCGAGGATCTGCCGCACCGCCGCGAACTCCGTCTCCAGCGCCAGGTTGGTGAGGTCACCGGTGATGATCACGTGATCGGCGCCGAAAGCCCGAATTTCTTGGGCGATGGTGCGCACGTACCCGGAGCGATGCGTATGGTTGCGTTTGAGCTTCAGGTTGGCCCAGCCGGTGAGGCGCTTGTTGAGAAAGCGCCACGGCGGCACGCCCGCCAGATCGAGCACGTGGAGGTCGGAGATGTGAGCGATGCGCATCGGTCGACCTCCCATTGTAGTCCCGCTCTTCGGAGCCGGAGCCGAAATTCTTTTCGCGTTCGTGGCGTCTGCTCGCTACGCAGAGCTTCACAGGTACGTCGTGAAGTGATGGAATCGAAAGATGGGTAAGCGAGCGAGGCAAGCATGAGCATCAAGCGCCGAGAGCCAGCCCGTGAGTACCTGGAGGCCCAGGAGAGCAACCCCCACTGGGTGCGCCTCCGGGAGCAAGAAGAAGCGACGCGACTCCGCCGCATCGAAGAAGAACGGCTCGCGCAGGCGCCGCTCCTCGACGATCTCGCCTCGGTGGGCCTGCCGGTCGAAACGGTCTGGCACCTGGTCGACATGCGCATGCCGTATCCGCACGCGGTGCCCATCTTGCTGGCGCACCTGGGTAGGCCGTACCCGGCGCGCGTGCTCGAAGGCATCGCGCGCGCGCTCGCGGTGCCCGAAGCGCGCGTCGGCTGGAACGAGCTGGCGTCGATGTTCGTGGAGACCCCCGTGCGGTCCCTCAAGGTGGCGCTGGCCGGGGCCCTGGCAGCCGCGGCCGACGAGCGACACTTGCCGGAGGTGCTCCGGCTGGTGCGCGACCCCTCGCACGGTCCGGCGCGCCTGCCGCTCCTGGAAGCCGTGGGCAAGAGCCGCGACGCGCGGGCCATCGTGGCGCTCTGTCAGCTGGAAGACGACGAGGACCTCGGCGAGACCGCGCAGCGCATCCTGCGCCGCAAGCAGCGACCGCAGCCGAAGACGCCCACCGGCATGCTGCACTGACGAACGCCGCTCGCGGGGTCCCTCGCCCTGGCTAGCCCGGATTGTTCATGGTTCCGGCGCTGCATGTCACGATGCATCGGGAAATCTCGGGCGTACGGCGGTTCTCGACCCTGCGAAGGAGCAACAGACCGCCCTCGGGTCGGCGATCCGGCGTGCGCCCGTCTTTCCCGCGCCTCGTGCCATTCGCCGACCGGCCCATGAATAAATCCGGGCTAGCGCGGATCGTAGGCGCAGCGGAAGCCCACGTGGGGGCCCGAGGGGTAGCTGAGCGCTTGCCGCGCAGCGCTGCGCATCCACGGCGCGGGATCGCCGTACGACCCTCCACGCACGACCCGGTAGGCGCCGGTCGTGGAGCCGGTGGGGTTGGTGGCGGCCTTGGCGGCGTAACCGAAGCCGTTCTCGTCCTCGTGGTAGTAGTCGGCCACCCACTCGCCGACGTTGCCCGCGAGATCGTGAATGCCCTCCGGCGTCTTGCCCGAGGGGAACGAGCCTACCGGCGCCAGCCCCAGGTACCCGTCGGTGGCGTCGGTGTCGTCGCTGGAGAGCGAGCCGTGGTTGCAGATGTGTGCATTGTACACGTCACCCCAGGGAAACTCGCGGCCGGTCTCGCCGCGCGCGGCATACTCCCACTCGGCCTCGGTGGGGAGGCGCCCGGAGACGAAGCGGCAGTACGCGCCGGCGTCGTCCCAGCGCACGTGGGTCACCGGGTACTGCGGGCGATCGAAGCGCGGGTCGCCTGCGGAGAACCCGGGCGCCCGGCACTCTCCCGCGTCCACGCACCGCTTGTACTTCTCCACCGTGACCTCGAAGCGATCGAGCTCGAAGGTCGAGAGCGTGACCCGGTGGGCGATGCCTTCGGCGCGAAAGCGCGGCGCGATGCGGTCGCACGCGATGCCGAACACCTCGCGCCTGCACATCATCACGGCGCGCACCATCTCGGTGGGCGAGGACCCCATGGTGAAGGTCGCGCCGCGCAGTCGAACCCGCTCCGGCTCCACCGTGCGCACCGTGAGCAGCCCCGGCACCGACACGTCCGGCATGGCGTGCTTGCCGGAGCCGAGAACGGTGAACGTCAGTGCGAGGGCGAGGTCGCGCATGGTCAGCCGGTGAGAATGCGCATCGGGCGTTCGATGAGCGCCCGCAGCTCGGCCAGGAACGAAGCGCCCACCGAACCGTCGATGACGCGGTGGTCGCAGGAGAGGGTCATGGACAGCTTCTTCCCCGGGACGATCACACCGTCTTTGACCACCGCCTCGTCGCGCGCTTGGCCCACGGCGAGAATCGCGCCCTCGGGCGGATTGATGACCGCCGAGAAGGCATCGATGCCGAACATGCCCAGGTTCGAGATACTGAAGGTTCCGTCTTGCATCTCGTCGAGCTTGAGCTTCTTGCTCCGGGCGCGCGACGCGAGCTCTCGCACCTCCTGCGCAATCTGCACCACGCTCTTCTTGTCGGCGTCGCGCAGCACAGGGGTCACCAGGCCGTCGGGAATCGCCACCGCCACCGAGATGTCGACCCGCTGGTGAATCAGGAGCGCCTCCGGGGTGAATGTGGCGTTGCACTCGGGCACGCGCCGGAGCGCCGTGGCGCAGGCTTTGATGAGCAGATCGTTGACCGACACCTTGAGCGGCTTGTCGGTCTTGCTCTCGCTGGCGAGATCGCGGTTGATGCTCTCGCGCAGCTCGAGGAGCGCGCCCGCGTCGACGTCGATGGTGAGGTAGAAGTGCGGGACCGTCTGCTTCGACTCCGTGAGCCGCCGGGCGATGGTCTTGCGCATCGGCGACAGCGGTC
>JABFRG010000408.1 GCA_013141295.1 Polyangiaceae bacterium | reverse complement strand
ACCCCCAGGCCCGCCGCCAGGAAGCGCCCCTCCTGCGGACCGAGCGGCTCCGCGCGATCCCACCAAGAGGCCACCAGCGCGGCGCCCAGGATGAAGCCCGCAGCCGCCACTACACCACCGCCGATCCGGAGCGCCGGCGAGCCCTCGGTGTAACGAATCGTCGCTTTGCCGGGCAAGAGCTCGAAGCGCTCCTTCACGCCGCCGATGATGATCGTGTACGGCCCGCTCGCGACCTTGAACGTGCAGTGGGGATCGCACGTCGAGTCCGCGGCGAGCGGAGAGAACTGCCAGTTCTGACCGCGCGGATAGAGGTGCACTTCGGTGGTCTCGTCGGGGTCGAGCGGCGGCTCGGCCCGGGCGATGCCCGGCGCACCAAAGCAAAGCGCCGCGGCCAGTACCCCACCCAGGAGCGGTGAGGTCGGCACGCGGCGCGTTCGGGCCATGGGGCTCGCGGTCCTCTAGCTCACTCTTTCACGTCGCCGCGGGCGAAGATCGACGCGACGTAGTTGAGGACGTCGGTCGCGCTCACCTCGTTGTAGCCGAAGTTCTTGATGAGCCGCGACTTGATGACGTCGATCTTCTCCTGGGTGTCCTTGTCGACCACCTGGGAGACCAGCGTCTTCAGCTTGATGCTGTCCTTCTGGTCTTCGAAGAGCTTGAGCTCCAGCGCTCGGCGGAGCCGGTCGTTGGTGGCCCACTCGAACTTCTTTCCTTCGACCGCGAGAGCGCCGATGAAGTTCATGATCTCCCGACGGAAGTCTTCCTTCCGGTTGTCGGGGATGTCGATCTTCTCTTCGATGCTGCGCATGAGGCGCTCGTCCGGCTCTTCGTCCTGGCCGGTGTAGCGGTTCTTGACCCGCTCCTTGAGCGTGTAGGCCTTGATGTTGTCGATGTAGTTCGCGGCCAGCTTGGCGATCGCGTCCTCGTCGGCGCTGATGGCCCGCTGGACCTCGTTCTTCACGATCTCCTCGTACTCCCGCTTCACGATGCCGATGCACTCTTGAAAGCGCTTCTTCTGGTCGTCGGCGGTGATGAGCGAGTGGTGACGCAGGCCCTTGTCGAGCTCGTTGAGCACCATGAAGGGGTTGATGGTCCCCTCGCCGGCGTCGTTCACCAGTGCGTTCGAGATCTTGTCCTGGACGTAGCGCGGCGAGATGCCTTCCATGCCCTCGCGCTTGGTCTCCTTGCGGAGCTCCTTCACGGTGTCCTGGGTGTAGCCCGGGAGCACCTTGCCGTCGTAGAGCTTCATCTTCTGGAGCAGCGACAGGTTGTGCTTCTTCGGGTCTTCGAGGCGCGTGAGCACCGCCCACATGGCCGCCACTTCGATGGTGTGGGGCGCGATGTGCTTGCCGCGAATCTTCTTGGGAGAGAAGTCCTTCTCGTAGATCTTCATCTCCTCCGTCAGCTTGGTGATGTACGGGATGTCGATCTTGATGGTGCGGTCGCGCAGGGCTTCCATGAACTCGTTGTTCAGGAGCTTCTTGTACTCGGCCTCGTTGGTGTGACCGATGATGACCTCGTCGATGTCGGTCTGCGCGAACTTCTTCGGCTTGATCTTGCGCTCCTGAGAAGCGCCGAGAAGGTCGTAGAGGAAGGCCACGTCGAGCTTGAGGACCTCGATGAACTCCACGATGCCGCGGTTGGCGATGTTGAACTCGCCGTCGAAGTTGAAGGCGCGGGGGTCGGAGTCCGAACCGTACTCGGCGATCTTCCGGTAGTTGATGTCGCCGGTGAGCTCGGTGGAGTCCTGGTTCTTCTCGTCCTTGGGTTGGAAGGTACCGATACCCACGCGATCCTTCTCCGAGAGGAGAAGGCGACGCACGCGGATGTGGTTCTCCATGAGCTTGGACCAGTCGCCCTTGTACTTCTCGAGCAGCTTCTTGAAGATGAAGCGGCTCGCCGGGTCCATGTCGCCGTCCACGCGAACGCGGAACTTGTCGTTGGAGAGGCCGAGCTCCTCGATGGCCTTGGCGCGCCACTCCGCCGGGATGAGACGAAGGGGCTCTTCGTTCATGGGGCTGGCGAAGCGATCGGTGTCCTTGCCCGCGAGCTCCGTGTCGCCCAGGTTCACCCAGTCGAAGGAGTAGAGCGCGCCGTCGACCGTGCGCGAGTACGACTCGATGCCCTGCTTGAGCAAACGAGCGATGGTGCTCTTGGAGGAGCCCACCGGTCCGTGCAGAAGGATGACACGCTTCTCCGGGCCGTAGCCCTCGGAGGCGGCCTTGAGCACGTGCACCAGCCGCATGAGCGGGATGTCGAGCCCGAAGATGGCGTTCTGTCCGCCGCTCGATTCGTCCTTGAAGAAGTTGTAGCGGATCAGCTTCTTCTTGTTGTCGATGTACTCCTCGGTGCCGTAGCTGATGATCATGTCGTAGATGCGCTGGTACGCGTTGCGCGTGACCTGCGGTCTCTCACGAACGATCTGCAGATAGTCTTCGAAGGACCCCTCCCAATTGAGCTCCGCGTACAGCTTGTAATCCTGCATCGACGCGATGCGGGAGATCATCTTGCTCGCTTCCGCCATGTTCTTTCCTCGCTGGATGGAACGACGATAACAGGATCGCAATTTCCGGGTGGGGAATCCATCGAGAAAGGATGCCCCGCAAAATGCAGGCGTTGCGTGTGCGGCTCAGCCGCGACGACGACGCCGCAGCACGAACGCCACCACCGCAGCGAGCGCCGCGGAGGCGGCGAAGGAACCGCGGCCCGAAGCCGTGCCCACCTCGGCGCAGGAGCACCCGGTATCGGAGAAGAGCGGGTCGGACACCACCGTCTCGGACGAGGTCGGCGGCTTGGCACCGGCGTCGAGCGGCGGGTCCACCACGATGGTGACCTCGAACGGGCCCGACACCGCGTTGTCGCGGCCCACCGCCAACGTGCGCACCACCTGGCCGTCGTAGAGCGCAACCGCGCAGGCGGCCGGACTGCACGCGGCCGCCACCGGACGGGTCGATGCTCGACCCAAGGGGACGCCGCCAGCGGGCAACACCGAGAGGTCTCGGCCCACGCGATGGGCGACCAAGCCCGCAGGTGTGTCGGACACGGTGAACACCGCGTCGGAGTCGGACGCGGCGGTGAGGAGCGTGGCACCACTCGGTCCACTCGCGACGCCCCCCGCCACCTCACCGCTCCGCGAGAGCTGCACCGCGGCGAAGCCGGCGCCGCTGCGATTGCCCAGGAAAACGTGATGGTCGCCGTCGCTTCCGAAGAAGTAGGGCGCGACGATCCCCGGCGCGCTCGTGCGGTCCTCGAGGGAGGTTGCGGGGGCACCGCTGGGCAGGAGGCGCACCGTGCGGAGCACACCACCCGTGTAGGATACAGCGACTGCCTCTCCCTTGGTCTCGTCGACCATGCCGGAAGAGAGCGCGCCCACGCGCACCGGGGTGACGGTACCGTCTTCCGTCACCAGGTCGGCGAAGTAGGCGCTCGACTCGGCGCGCAGGCCGAAGAACCCGCCGGCGCCACGCGACGTGACCGAGGTGCTAGCGGTGGGGTCGAGGGTCTTGGGCGAGAGCGCGACCACCGAGCCTCGCGCCGGCAAGAGCAGGTAGCGGTTCTCGGTGCGGTCCGAGAGAACCTCCCGATACGAGAGCAGGTTCGCCTTCGCGCCCGGCGCGAGCACGAAGGCACCACCGCCGGCGGTGGGCGAGACGGTGCGACGCGACGCGATGACCACCGGGCTGCCGCTGGGCGCAGCCGTGAGCGCCAACGCCTGGGTGAACACCTGGCCGGACTTGGAGACCACGAGCTGGAAGCCGTCTGCGGTGGGCGCCAGCGCAAGGTCCGTCACGGCCTCGGCGTGCGCGGCGGCGGAGACCGCGAAGAGTCCGAGACCGAGGAGCCAAGCGGAGGGTCGCATACCCCTAGGATTGCAGAGGTCGCCGCTCCATCTCTAGAAATCGTGCAGGCGGCGCCGGTGGAGCTCTGCGGGTCGGACGGTGAGGCGAGCGCGCATGGGACAAAATGGCAAAGGGCGGGTCGATCCGCGTCAGCTTTGACGCCGCCGCCATGAACGACCGATTACACTTTCGTCGTCCGCCCCTGGGTCCCGGGCAAATCGCCGGGAAAAGTGCCGGGCCGTCGCGCCGGTCCACGCCGGCACGGCGCTCGCAACAACCGTTGGCGCCTCTCCGGCGATGGGTCTAAGATTAAGGAAAGTTCAGGTTGGACCTTAATACTTCGAAACATCTGCTGACCTCGCCCGTCGAAGGGTTAAACCCATGATGATGTCCAAGCCGCTCCTCCTCTGCATGGCCCTCGCGCTCGCGCTCCCTGCCTGCGCCGAGGAAACCTACGTGGCGTACGACGCTCGTTACCCGGCGCCCGGCGCTCCGACGAACACCCAGCTCACCGCCAGCGGTGAGGCCGAGGTAGGCAGCCCTGCGACCACGAGCGTGGCTGCTTCGGGTGATGCGGTCATGGGTGCCGACGGCACCGCCTACGCCGACACCGATCCGAGCGCGCTCTCGGACTTCCGCGAGCCCCTTTCGCCCTACGGCGCCTGGGTCGACGACGGCACCTACGGAACCGTGTGGGTTCCCAGCACCACGGTGGTGGGCAGCGACTTCGCGCCGTACGTCACCGGCGGGCATTGGTCCTACGACGACGAGTACGTGTGGGTGTCCGACTACTCCTGGGGCTGGGCCCCGTTCCACTACGGTCGCTGGGTTTACATCGGCGGTCGCGGCTGGTCGTGGATTCCCGGGCGCACCTACTCGGGCGCGTGGGTCAGCTGGCGCGTGGGCCCGTCTGGCTACGGTTACGTGGGCTGGGCTCCGATGCCCCCCAGCTGGTACTGGTACAACGGCTATGCGGTGGGCCTCTACGCGGCGCCTCCGGCCCCGTACGTGTTCTGTGGTCGCGGCGACGTGTTCTCCCCGGTGGTTGCCGGGCGCATCGTCCGCGGTCCGCAGGTGGCCACCATCGGCAACGAGACGCGGCCCTTCGTGCCCGCCTCTCCCAGCGTGAACGGCCGCGTCGGCGCGAGCCCGTCGGTGGGCGATCGTCCGGGCGCCAACCCCTCGGTGGGGAGCAGGAACCACGCGGCCCTCGCCGATGGTCGCCACCTGAACGTTGGCCCCTCGCCCGATAGCCTCGGCTTCGGCAG
>JABFRG010001270.1 GCA_013141295.1 Polyangiaceae bacterium | reverse complement strand
GAGAGCTCTCGGTGCCCATCACGCTGCCCCACTTCGACCTCGCCGAGGAGACGCGTCTCTCGCGCAGGCCGCCCCCGGTGGCTGCAGACTCCAGCGAAACGCCGGATCCCGATGGCATGGCGGTGCTCCTCACCCGTCGCCTGACGCTCCCCCCCAAGGAAGAGCTCACCGACATCGACGACACCTCGTACGGGCCCGACGCCGTGGCCCTGGCCGAGGCTGCCCGGGTGAGCACCAGCGTCGATCACACGCTGTACGGTGGACGCCTGGTGGACCTTCCGGCGCCGTTCCCCATCCTCACGCCTTCACCCAAGTTCGCCCTCGAGTCTGCCGAGCTCGACGCGGTGTCGGTGCCCATTCACGTGGCCGAAGAGCCGGTGGTCGACGGTACTCCCACGTTGCGCGCGCCGCAGGTGACGACTTCGGTCGCAGCCAGCGATGCGGCTGCCCTCGGGTCTGCCGACGACGTGGAAGTGGACGTGGAATCCGCGGCGCAGGCCGCTGCACCCTCCCCGCAGGTAGCTCCGCGCAAGCGCGAGCGTCCCTGGCTCTCGGTCGCCATCTTCGGCGCCGCCATCGCGCTCGGCGTTCTCTGTGTGCGCGGCTTCGGCGGCGAGACGCGCGCGCCCTCGTCGCCGGAGCCCGCAGACGAAGCGGTGCCCGCCGGCATGAACGTGAAGACGAGCGAAGGCGTCATCGACGTCGACGTGCCGCCGGGCGCTAGCGTGCGCATCGACGGAGTCGACCGCGGAAGTGCCGAGCACACCCGCATCGTGGTGCCCGCGGGCGTTCACACCGTTTCCACGCCGGGGGCGACGCGTGCGGTCGACGTACGTTCGCTGCGGCTCACCAAGGTCCGGCTCGGTTCCTGAACATCCTCTCGGCGGACTTCCGACAGGAGTGCTAGGACCGCCCTGTGAGGTGGCTGCTTCCACTCCTGTTTCTCTGGGCTTGTACGCAAAAGCCCGACCCGGCGCCCGGCGCATCGCCGACGCGCGCGGCGCCCATGGGAACCCCGAAGGACGAACGCGGGCAGGTGCTCCTCGACTGGCTCAAGCTGGGGAGTGAGTGCTCGCTCGGCCACCGCGGCGCGGTCATCGACTTCGGCGACGCGACCATGCGAAGGCCCCGCGTGCGGGGTGGCAAGGATGCGCACGTCGAGGCCGTTTCGGTGGAGCACCAGGGCGCGACCTGGACGCGTGTCACCGGGCGCGAGGTCATGGTGCCGTTTTCGGGCCCGCTCGAGGTGCCGGAGGCAGGCCAGCCGCTCGCGGTCTCGGTGCGCTCTCGCGGTGGCTCGGCAAAGTCCATGAGCCTGTACCTGAACGGCAAGCCGCTGGGGCCGGTTCGGCTCACCAAGAACGTCACCGGCGTCGTCTCCCTCAAGACCACCACGGCGACGCTGCTGGCCGGCGAGAACGAGCTTTCGATTCGCTTCAACGGGCAGGGGCGCGGCAGCGACGTGGCAGCGGAGATCGACTGGGTTCGCATCGGCCCGTACGACGACGACGCTCCGTACGCCGCGCCCACCCGCGCCGACGTCATCGACACCGTGAAGATCGGCACCGAACCACGCCGCGCGCTTTCTCTCCGAGGGCCCGGATACGCGCGTTGCGCGGCCTATTTGCCCAAGGGCGCGCGACTGTCGGCGGCGCTCGGCATTCTCGGCACCGGTGAAGCCGACGTCGAGGTCCGCGTCCTCCGGGACCGCAAGCCTGCGTTCGTGGCCAGCTCTCTGCATCTCAACGCCGACTCCGCCTGGCGCCCGCTCGACGTCGACCTCGGCGAGCTCGACACCATCGCCGAAGTGGAGCTCGTGGCGGTGCAGACCACCAAGGGATCGCGCGTGGTGTTCGCCGAGCCGCGCGTGTCGGTTGCCGAGCCGGTGCGCGGCGGCAAGCCCATGCCCACCGCCAAGAGCGCGGTCCTGGTGGTGCTCGGGTCGGTGGCCCCGCGGTCCATCTCCGTGTACGGCGGCCCGATGGAGATGCCCGAGCTCGGCGCCGTCGCCGCCAATGGCGTGGTGTTCGATGCGCATCGCACCACGTCCGCGGTCTCGGCCGGCGCCATGGCCTCGCTCCTCACTGGCGTCGAGGCCGACGAGCACGGTGTGGTCGACGGCCTCACCAAGCTGCCCACCTCGCTCACCACCATCGCCGACTGCGCCCGTCAAGGCGGCGTTCAGAC
Source organism: Polyangiaceae bacterium (assembly GCA_013141295.1). Classification (GTDB taxonomy): domain Bacteria; phylum Myxococcota_A; class Polyangia; order Polyangiales; family Polyangiaceae; genus JABFRG01. The sequence goes on along the minus strand of JABFRG010001270.1, from coordinate 2,922 downwards.
GGCGATGTTCACCGCCAACCCCAACACCACCGCGGCCTTCGGCTTCGACCGCGGCTTCTCCACCTTCGGCTATGCCGACCCGACCGACGCCTCGCTGTCGACGCGCGTGTTCGACGACGCTGCCGACTGGGTCACGGCCCATCGCGAAAGCCGCTTCTTGCTGGTGATTCACGCGCGCGGTGGTCACCCACCGTGGGACGCCACCCGCGAGCAGCTCAAGGAGATGCCACCGGCCAACTATGCCGGCAGCGTCGAACCGCGCCACGCCGGCGAGGTGCTCGGGCGCATTCGAGGCGCGAAGGGCGCGCGCTTCACCGACGCCGATCGGGTGCGCATGTGGGCCCTGCACTCCCTTGCGCTATCTGCCCACGACGCCGCGCTGGGGCGTCTGCTCAACACCATTCGCTCCCTGCATCGGGACGAAGACACCGCCGTCTTCGTCACCAGCGACGTGGGGCTCGACGACGGCGCGCGGGTACCGTTCGGCGAGGGTGATTCGCTCGCCGAAGAGTCGCTCGCTTCGGCGCTCCTCATTCGTCCCCCGGCTGGCCAGACCATCGAGGCTGCGCGCGTCACCGCTCCCACCAGCAGCATCGACGTTGCTGCCACCATTCTGGCTTCGCTAGGGCTCACCGCGCCCACCGCGTTTCAGGGCGTCGACCTCTGGAGCCTTTCCACCGGGTCGCGGAGCGCCGAGACCCGACGCCGCATCGCATGGGCGGGCAATCGCTTCTCCCTGACCTGGGCGAACTTCCTCCTCCTCGGCGGCGTGGGCGGCGATGCCGGGTCCACGCGGCTCTGCGATCTCAAGCTGGAACCGGCCTGCACCACCGATATCCGCGCCACCTATCCCATCGCCTACGGCCGCATCGCGAGCCTGGTCGACGAGCGCACGCGGGGAGAGAAGCGTCCGCCGCGGGAGCCGGCCAACGTGGATTTCGCCACCAACAACGCGCTGCGCATCTGGGGCCGAAACGTGGGCGGTCAGCCTTAGGCCCGGATTTATTCTGCGACCGCGGGTACGCGCGTGGCTCTCGTCTTTGCCATGAACGTACGCTTTTCGCTTCCCTTCGCTTTCCTCTCCATCCTGTCGATCGCGTCGATGCATTGCTCGACGGCCCCCCAGAGCACCTACAAGGCCGCGGCCCAGGACCCGGGCAAGCTCGGCCCCAAGATGCCGCCGGCGGCCGAGTGCCTGGGCAACGCCTGCACGCGCGACACCGACTGCGCCAACGGCTTTCGTTGCAATACGGCGCTGGCCGAGCCGACCTGCGAGGCCATCCGTTGTGGCGAGGTGGCGACCATCTGCAGCTCCGACGACCTGTGCAAGGGCGGCATGCGCTGCCACGAGGAGCAATGCAACCCGTGCACGTTCTGTGGGGACCGCTGCTCCGTCGACTTCGCCACCGATACCGATCACTGTGGCACCTGCGGCACCAAGGTACCGGCCACGTTCGTGTGCGCGGCGGGCAAGGTCGTGTGCACCGAAGGCAAGACCGACTGCGCCGGCCGCTGCGTGGACCTGCAAGTGGACGCGCAGAACTGTGGCGCGTGCGGCCAGGTGGCGGAGCCTTCGCAGGCCTGTCGTGACGGCGCGCTGGTGAGCCTGTGCAAGCCCGGGGAGCGCGCATGCCCCGGCGCTGCCTGCGCCCCGGTATTCTCCGACACGAACTGTGGCAACGTCTGTGGCAAGGCGCGCGTCTGCGCGTCCGGCTTCTCCTGCTGGGCGCAGAACTACGGGAAGGCCAAGGAGACGTTCGCCTGCCAGGAGACGGATTCGACCAACGACGTCACGAAGACGTGCAATGCCGTCTGCGCCGCCAAGGGTCTCCGCTGCGCCGACGGCCCGTGGACCGACGCGCCCGACGCGAAGTACGCCGAGGGCAACTACGTCCTGTATCGGAAGAGCGCCAGCGCCCTCGACGCCTACCCCATCGGCTGCGCCTCGACGCCGCAGCCCACCGCCAGCACCGGCCCCTTCGACAGCCTCGACTGTCGCTGCACGCCGCCCTGACCCGGTCAGCGCGTCAGGCGATGCGCAACTGCATCGAATTCTGCGTGATTCTGGCGGAGAGGGTGGGATTCGAACCCACGGTACCTTGCGGTACACAGCATTTCCAATGCTGCACCATCGACCACTCGGACACCTCTCCCGTGGCAGGCAGGGGATCTACCACGGGCACCGGGCGTGTCGCCGCAAAAATTCTCACGCGACAACGGGAGCGCACCGACGTCAGAGGCCCGCCAGACGGCGAAACCCCTACGGGCCCCACGGCCCAAAATTGACACTTGGTGCCACATGTACAAATCCATCGGTTTTCTGGGCCTCTTCCTCGCCACGCTCGGGCTCGCGTGCTCCTCGTCCTCGACCACCGGGAGCTCTTCGGGCACGTCCGGGACGTCCGGTGGCACGAGCGGCGTCACTTCCTGCGGAACCTTCGGCAACAGCGCCAAGAGCTGCCAGGCGGGTCAGTACTGCAAAGACGAGACGCTCTCGATCTGCGAGAACGGCTGCCTCAGCAACAACAACTGCGCCGCGGACCAGGCCTGCGACAAGTCGAGCGGCGCCACCGTCGGCAACTGCGTCAACAAGGCGCCGACCACCACCACCACCTGCGCCGACCTTTGCAAGAAGGGCAAGGCCTGCGAGCCGAGCCTGGACGTTGCCCGGTGCGAGGGGGCCTGCACGGGACTTTCGGAAGCCTGCAAGTCGTGTGTGATCAGCAAGGCGTGCAGCGCTCCGTCGAACGCCTGTGACGCGGAGTGCAAGTAGGCCGCGGACAGGGCGAAATCGACCGGGCCACCGGGCACGTGGGCGCAAGTCGCGGAAAGGTGCGGGCGGAGGGCGCTGGCACGCGGGGTGCTCTATGGCGGGATGCGGAAGGGCGAGCGCGCCGTCCTTCTCTGACCCGTGGCACCAAC
>JABFRG010001096.1 GCA_013141295.1 Polyangiaceae bacterium | reverse complement strand
GGAGGACACCGCGGGCGGACGACGGCGATCGAAGGAAGGGCACGACGATTGCTATAAGCGCGAAGCCAGGACGTGCCAAGGGCGGGCGTGACGCGCGCTAGGCAGGCGCGGTCACCGCGGAGGGCGCCAATTCGGCCTTTGCGGGCGTTTTTTCGTGTGCGCTCCACCGAGCGCGCCAATTTGCCAGGTGTCCGAAATCGATAGGGAAGACGAAACGGCGGGTGGGCGTACGACTCTGGGAACCCAATGTTGCGGCGGGCAAACAACTTCGCGCTGTGCGAGACCGGGCACAACCTGCCGCTGGTGGCCGAGGCCGATGCCCTGGACGGGCGCGCCTCGGTGCGGCGCAAGTGGCGCCGGTGGGCGCGCATCGCCCGCACGCCCGGCCAGGATCGGCTGGACCTTCCGCACTGGCTCCTCGACCCGGCATCGCAGGTCTACTTTCTGCTCAACCGCTGCGGCGGGGCCCAGCGGGCGCTGGAGGTAGCCGAGGCGCACCTGCGCCAAGCCGGTACGTTCCGTCCCACGGTCGAGCTGTGCTTGCTCGATGTGCAGGCCTCCCTCGGCCGGATGACCCATGCACGCAGCTACGCGCGCATGGTGGCGGCGCGATGGCTCCGCGGAGGCGACGGGCGCCACGAGGCATGCGCGGAGCACTGGGTGCGGCTCGCAGCGGTCATCGACGAGCTCTTCGGCCCGCGCGACGAGATCACGATCCGCGTCGCGCGGCGGGCCGACCACACCCCGCCCCGGGCCCTCCAGGACGCCTGAGGCGCTACTCGAGCGTGACTTCGACCGCAGCCAGGTTGGAGCGCAGTCCCCGCGAGTCGGTGGCGACGGCGCGCACCGAGAGCGTCTTGCCCTTCTGGCTCGCCGGCAGCGTGAGCGGCTGCGAGGGCTCGAAGGCGTAGGAGTATCCGTCGTCGCTGGTGCTGCCCACGAAGGTGCCGAGGTTGGGCACCGAGCCGCCGGTGCTGCCGATGGTCACCTCCACGCGCTGCGGGGCGAACTTCTGGTCCCCGTCGGTGTCGGTTCCGGGCTCGACGGCGACGACCACCTTGATGACGTAGGGCTGGCCATCGGTCTCGGCGCGGAGCGAGCCACCGCCGGCGGAACCCGCGGGGGTCGAGAGCTCGACGCTCGAGACGCGAGGTCCCTTCTCCACGTTCTCGGGGACGCCGATGCAGCCGGTGATGCCGAGGGCGACGAGAAGCGATGCGGTGCGGACGGAGCGAAGGGAAAAGTTCATGGGTTCTCCGGAGACCTATTTACGAGCGGTGGGTGCGCCCTGAGCGCGAAGCGCCTGGGCTGCCGGGGTTCCGGCGATGGCGATGCCGGGAAAGTCGAAGAGGCGCGAGACGGCGCCGGCCTTCACCGAAGCTCGACCAGGACTGCCACGATCGCCGGGGTGGCCGGCCGTTCCCCCGTGCCCGGTGGAACCGCGGACTCCTTTGCTGGACCGCGTGCTGCCGGCGGAGCCTCCGTGGCCCGCGGCGCCCCCGTAACCCGCGTCGCCCCCGCTCACGTCGACCTTCAGCAGCTCCCGCAGCTCGGGGAACGCCGCATCGTACGTGAGCTCGACGCTCCCGCCGTCGCCGCCATTGCCGCCGTTGCCACCGCTGCCACCGTCGCCTCCGCTGCCGGAGGGGCCGAGGCTGTAGGTCTCCATGGTGTGCGTTCCTCGCGATGTGGTGATCTCGCGGGTCTTGGTGGGCTCACGCGCGCCACGTCCGCCGCTGCCTCCGCTGCCCCCAGCGCCGCCGTAGCCACCGGCCGCGCCGAGCTCGAACGGGCGATTGGCGGGTGCGAGATAGAGCTGCTCGTTGGCGATGACCGCGATGAGGCGTTCGTGGAAGCGCGTGGTCACGAGCGTGGCCACCGCCTCGAGCTTGCCGCCACGTCGACCATTGGCGCCGTTGGTGCCGGATCTTCCGTCGCGTCCACTCTCGCCGTCTCGCGAGCCGGAAGTTCCCGACGATCCCGACGATCCCGACGATCCCGGCTCCCCGTCGGCATATGCCCCGCGGTAGCAGCTGTAGTCCGGGGGGAAGAGCTCGGTGAAGGTGAACTTGGGATTCGGCTTGTAAACGATGGTAGCGGCGAACCCGGTCTGCACCGACTTGAGGATGTCGGCGTCCGGGTGCAGGTGCGCTTGGTCGTCGATCTTCACCAAGGGCGCCGAGATGCCGAAGGACGACGGGGCGAGCGAGTCCACGTCGGAGCCGATGGTGCGCGGCACCGGCTTGGAACCGGGCCACTGCACCTGCGCGTCGGCGTACAGCTTGCCCTCGAAGCCGGGGCAAAGCCCGGGCTGTTTGGCGAGGTGCACCCGCATGTCGAGCACCGTCGCGCTCTCGAGCTTGCGGAGCGCGGGCGCGGGTCGTTCCGGCGGCGGCTCCGAGTAGCCGAAGCAACCGGTGGCGAGGGTCGTCGCGAGCAACGCGAACGAGGCGAGGGAGCGGCTCATTGGGCACCTTCCCCGGTGTCGCTGGTGTCGTCGGTGCCACCGGAGGCCGAAGGTGGCGGAAGCCTGGGCTTGCGCTGACCCGGCGCCACCGCGGTGCTCACCGGCGCCGCCGATGCAGTGGCCGCGGTGCCGGCCGCGCCGAGCTTCTCGTTGTAGGCCTCGGCGCTCTGGCGCACGTACGCCGGCCGATCGAGCGCCGAAGGCGTCTTCCACGCCACATACGGCGGCTCACCGCGACTGCCGACGATGCCGTACACGATGGCGCCGATGCCCAGCGCCGCCAACCCCAAACCTCCCCAGCGCACGCTCTCCGACGCGGTCGTTCCCTGGGCCGCGCGCGACTCGGGGTCCACGTCGGTGGCGGGCGTGAGGGGCCGATCCACCAGTCGATTGGCGAGGAAGAAGTGCGCGGCGAGACCGCCCAGGATCATGAGCGCGCCGGAGTACACGAGCACGTTGGCCTTCACCGTGTTGCTCTTGCCTTCGGCGAAGAGCTTGTCGTTGAATTCCTTCGATTGCCGCTTGCGCGCCTGGTACTCGGCGTCGCCAGTAGCCTCGAGCGCGTGCTCGGAGCTGATCTTCTCGCCGCCTTGGTCGATGGACCAATCGCTCCGCCCGTCCTTCACGTTGATGGGCTTGCCGTTGCCCTGGTAGCTCTCCGCGTAGGCTCCCGAGGGAGGCGCATCGACACCGGGTACGATGCAGGCGTTGAGGGAAAGCGCTGCGAGCAGGGGCAATACGGTGCTGCGGCGAAGCGCGGAAGACGGGGGCCGGGATGAGAAGAGGTCCACGGTGCTTGCTCGTGCAAGACGCAAACCCGAGTTCGTGACCGCCGGCGCGGAAGAAATGCGCAGTCTTTCTCGGTGCGAATGCCCGATAGGGACCGCCAGAGCCCGGTCTCCTCCCCCGGCACCGGAGCGTTCCATGGGGACCGCCAGAGCTCACTCGGCGAGAAGCCGGCCTCGTTCAGCGAAGCGGAGGAATACCGTGCTTCGCCTTGAGGCGATGAAAGTAGCGTCGCGCGATGCCCGAGGCCCCGGCGGCCCTCGACACGTTCCCGCCGTGCACCGCGAGGATCTTCAGCAGATACCGGCGGTCGAACTCTTCGCCCAGGAGCGTGCGCGCTTGCACCAGCGGCAGATCGGCGGCCAGGAGCCGCTCGGCGATCTCGCCGATCTTCGCCTTGGCATCGTCGCGAAAGGTCGCCTCCGGGTCCACCGCATCGCTGCCGGTGATGGCGAGCTTCACCACCGTGCGCTGCAGCTCGCGCACGTTGCCCGGCCAGCGGTAGAACTCGAAGCGACGGAGCGTCATCGGCGAGAGCACCGCGTCGCCCACGTCGAGCCCTCGCCAGAAGAAGTCGGCGAGCAGCTTGAGGTCGCCCTCGCGTACCCGCAGCGGAGGCAGCTCCACCCGCGCACGCGCAAGAATGCCGGCCAGGCCCTCGAGCACGCGCCCACGCTCCACGTCGAGGTCGAGATCGCGGCGCGAGCTTCCGATGACGCGCACGTCGAAGGACGGGAGCACCACCCGGTCGGCGCGCTCCACCGGCCTGCGCTCGAGGAAGGCCAGCAAACGCTCCTGCGACTCGCGCGGCAGATCGCCGAGGTCCTTCACCAGCAGCGTGCCGCCGTCGGCTCGCTCCAGTTGGCCCGGCGATCCCTTGGTGCCGAAGAGCAGCGCGTCGACGTCCGGCTCGGTGGCGTCGCACACCACGAAGGGCCCGTCGGGCCGTGGACCTTGCTCGTGGATGACCTCGGCCAGGAGCTCTTTGCCGGTGCCGGCCTCGCCCTCCACCAGCGCCGGCGCGCGCGAGGCAGCGAGCTGCGCCAGCACCGGATACAGCCGACGCATCACCGGGCTGCCGCCGAGGACCCGTCCGAAGCTCCCCTGCTTGTCGAGGCCGCTCGCGCCGGGTGCGTCGCCGACCGCTTCGGCCATGAGCACCGTGCCACCGATGCGAATCTGCGCACTCTCGTTCATTTCGGCCTGAAAGACCCGAAGCCCCGACACCACGACGCCGTTGGTGGACTCCAGATCCTCGATGCGAAGCGCGCCGCCCGAGACGGTGGCGGCGAAGTGCCGACGCGATACCGAGCGATCACTGAGCCGCAGCGCGCAGGCCTCGCTCGTTCCCACCAGGTAGCGCGTCTCGGGTCCCACCACCAGGAGCGAAGCCCCGGCATCGGGGCCCGAGATCACGTGAAGCTTGAAGGCCACGTCGCCGGCGCTCTTGCGTCGCGGCAGCGCTTCGGTTCCCGGGTCTTGCTTGGGCTCCGCCATAACGCTTCGAGGAGAGCGCGACCCGCGGGAATTTGCAATCGCGCGCGACGCGCGGCGAAGCGAGCGTCATCGGAGCGATGCGAGGCCCGCCCGCTGCGCCAGAATCTCGACGAAACAAGCGGTCATCCCGAGTCTTCACGCGGGGAGCGCGCCAGTATCTCGAAGAAACACGGGGTCATCCCGAACGGAGTGAGGGACCCCCTCTGCCATTTCGTCGCAGAGGTCCGCGGGGCCCCGTCGCTGCGCTTCGGGGTGACCGCGAACAGGAAGGCTTTCGCCCGGCCGCGAGTGACTGCGTGGCCGTCGCTGGTGGCCCGCGCGCCGGTCGAAAGCCTTGTTGAACGAGCCCGAAGCGGCGTGCGAG
>JABFRG010001162.1 GCA_013141295.1 Polyangiaceae bacterium | reverse complement strand
ACCCTCGATCGCGTGGTCCGGAGATACGTCCCCTTCCGGGTGGGCGACGCCCTCGACGTCGACGATCCGGAGCTCGAGCGCGCGCGCTTTCGCCTCCTCGCCACCGGCTTCTTTCGCGACGTGCGGCTGTCGCTGCGCAAGGGGTCCCGGCGCGGCTACGCCATCCTCGTCATCACCGTCGAGGAACGGAACACCATCGTCGTCAACGACGTCTGGATGGGCATCTCCGCCGACGCCGAGCCCAACGGCGCCGCCAAGCCGCTCACGGCGTTCGGCGGCATCGACGTCTCCGAGAACAACCTCGGCGGCACCGGCATCGCCCTCGGCGGCGCGGTGGCCATCGCCGAACGCCAGCTCGCGCTGCGATCGCGCTTCGCCGACCCGGACTTCCTCCGCTCGGGGTTCAGCGTCGAAGGGCTCCTGCTCTACAACAACGCCAAGGACTTCTTCGGCCAGCGCGACGTGCTGGTGGACGATCCCAAGGACAAGACCGCCACCGACTACGCGGTCGCCGCCTACCAGCGCTTCGGCGGCCTCGCCGGCATCGGTCACGACCTGGGCGGCGTCTCCACCCAGCTCTTCGTCGACTACCGCCTGGAGACCATCGGTGCGCGGCTCCCGGCAGCGGCCAGCCACCGCCGCGGCGTCGACATCGAGCCCCTGGACTTCTACCTGATTCGCGGCCAGTCGGTGCTCTCCACGCTGCGCGCGACCTTGCTGCATGATACACGCGATCAGCCGACGCGGCCCAGCAAGGGCTCGCACCTCTCGCTGTTCGGCGAGGCTGCGCTGGTGCCCATCGGCAGCGACTACGGCTACGCCAAGTTCGTGGCCCGGGCCTCCCGCTGGTTTCCCATGCCACTCCGCCACGTGCTGCGGCTCGAGGGCTTTCTCGGCGCCATCTTCGGCGATGCGCCGCTCTACGAGCGGTTCTACGTGGGCGACTTCTCCGACCTGCTTCCGGATCGGGTGCTCGACCTGAACGTCGACCGCCGGGCCGCGCCCAACTTCTTGGGCACGCAGATCGCCGAGATCCGCTACGGCAACTTCGCGGCCAAGGTGGCGGTGGAGTACCGCATCCCCATCTACCGCGGCACGCGGTCCATTTACGGGGTCGACGTGTTCGCCAGCACCGGCGTGTACAGCGTGTTCTCCGAGCGCGACGTCCGCGACCGCGCACGCGGTTACACGGGCTTGCGCAGTCTGCCCATCGACCTCACGTTCAATCTCGGATTGCGCGTCGACACCGCACTCGGGGGCTTCACGCTCGGCAGCTCCACGCTCCTGGGATTCATCCCGGTGCGGAGGGAGGCGCAATGAGGCGCTTGTTCGTCGCGCTCCTTGCGCTCGCGCTGGCGCTCGTGCCCGGCACCGCCCGCGCGGAAGATCCGCCCGAGGGCCTGCCCACGCGATCGGTCACGTTTTCCTGGGACAAGACGCTCCTCCGTGCGTCCTTCGGCTACCGCGACGTGGTCGACAAGGCCCTCACCGCGAAGCTCTCCTCCGGGCTTCCCACCGTCATCGCGCTCCGCGCCTACGTGCTCCGCGAAGGCGACGCGAACCCGGTGGCCCTCGCCATTCGCAGCTGTCGCATCGTGTACGACCTGTGGGACGAGGTCTACCGCATCCGCGTCACCAGCTCCGGCGGCGATCGCGACGTCGCCGGCCTCAACGTGGAAGGCGTCCTTCGCCAGTGCGCCGACGTCCGCGAGATGCCCATCGCCGACAAGACGCTGCTGGCGGTGGGGAAGGCGCACTACCTGGGCGTCATCGTCGAGGTGAACCCGGTGAGCCCGCAGATGCTCGCGGAGATGCGCCGCTGGGTTTCGCGACCGGCGGGGTCCACGGGCATCGGCCCGGGCGACGCCCTGTTCGGGTCCTTCGTCGCCCTCTTCGTGCAAAAGCTGGGGACCGCCGATCGGACGCTGCGCTTCCGCAGCGCCACGTTCACCCCGTAGCGGCTCGTCACACTCCGCTCGGTTGCGGCGACGTGGGGGCATGAAGCGTCTGTTCTCCGGCCTCCTCTTCGGCTGCATCATCCTCGGTTTCGCGGGCCCGGCCCCGGCGGCGGCCACTTCCGGTGAAGCCGCGCCCAAGATTCGCCTGGTGGTCTCCAAAGGAAAGCACGAGATGACGCTCTACGAGGGCGAGCAGAAGGGCGAGACCTTCAAGGTGGCGCTGGGCCCGGGCGGCGCCGGCCACAAGCACCGGGAGGGCGACAAGGTCACCCCGGTGGGCCGCTACCACATCATCGCCAAGCAGGCGTCTCAGGACTTTCGCACCTTCCTCCGCCTCGACTACCCCAACGCCGAGGACCGCAAGCGCTTCGCCGAGCTGAAGAAGGCCGGCGCCCTCCCCAAAGGCGCGACCATCGGTGGCGACATCGGGATTCACGGCGCGCCCCGGGCCCCGGAGTGGAAGGACGTGCACAAGAAGTACGACTGGACCTGGGGATGCGTTGCGCTCGACGACCAAGAAATCGATCGGCTGGCCAAGAAGGTGCCGGTGGGCACCGTGGTGGACATCGAAGATTGACGGATTCCCCAGGCGGTACGATGGTTAGCTCCTGGTGCGAGAGCAGGTTCAAGAAAAGCTCGACGGGCTGCCGACCAGCCCCGGCGTTTACCTCTTCAAGGACAAGAAGGGCGTCGTCGTCTACGTGGGCAAGGCCAAGAGCCTTCGCAGCCGCGTGCGCAGCTACTTCCAGGAGGGAACCAGCGACACCCGCTACTTCATCCCCATCCTCCACAAGGTGCTCTTCGACATCGAGACCATCGTCACCTCCACCGAGAAGGAGGCGACGATCCTCGAGAACACGCTCATCAAGGAGCACCGGCCCAAGTTCAACGTCAAGCTCCGGGACGACAAGAACTTCCTCTCGATCCGCCTCCACCGGCGCGAGGCCTGGCCGCGCCTGTACCTGGTGCGGAAGACCGAGAACGACGGCGCCAAGTACTTCGGCCCGTACCACTCGGCCACGGCTGCTCGGCGCACGCTCAACATCATCAACAAGCACTTCCAGCTCCGCACCTGCTCCGATACCGAGATGCGGGCGCGCAAGAGGCCTTGCCTGCAGCACCAGATCAAGCGGTGCCCGGCGCCCTGCGTGTTCGACGTGGACCCGGCCTTCTACGGCGAGCAGGTGGACACGGTGCTGCTCTTCCTCGAGGGGCGCCACGACGAGCTCTCGGCGCTGCTCTACGACCGTATGCAGCAGGCCGCCCGCGACATGCGCTTCGAGCTGGCCGCGGTGCACCGCGATCAGCTGCGGGCCATCGAGAAGATCCGCGAGCTCCAGCGGGTGGTCTCCACCGACGACGTGGATCGCGACGTCCTCGGGTACCACCGGGAGGGCGACATCGTCGAGATCGCGGTGCTCCACGTGCGCGCCGGCAAGCTCGCCGACGTGGGCACCTTCACGCTGAAGGACGTGGCGATCCTCGACGAAGAAGTGGTGTCGGCGTTCGTCATGCAGCGCTACGTGGACGCCGAGAGCTACGTCCCGACGCCCGACGAGATCCTGGTCCCGTTCGAGCTCGAGGCCCTCTCCGGCATCGCCGAGGTGCTCTCCGAGAAGGCCGGCCGGAAGATCGCCGTCCTCGCCCCGCAGCGCGGGAAGAAGACAGATCTCCTGCGCATGGCGAGCGAGAACGCCAAGCACGCGTTCTCCGAGAAGCGCCGCGCCAAGGAAGACGTGGAGGAGCGCCTGGAGCAGCTCAAGGAAAAGCTCCGGCTCCCGCAAACCCCGATCCGCATCGAGTGTTGCGACATCTCGCACCTGGGTGGCAAGGACTCGGTGGGCGCCATCGTGGCCATGACCCGCGGCGAGATCGACAAGAGCCACTACCGCACCTTCCACGTGCGCGGCGAGTCCGGCTCGCACGTGGGGGGCGACGACTACGGCGCCATGTACGAAGTGCTGGCGCGGCGCTTTCGTCGGGCCCGGGCCGAGCAAGACGCGGAGCCCAGCGAAGACGGCGCAGGAAGCGGCTGGGAGGCACCGGACCTGTTCGTGGTGGACGGCGGCCGCGGCCAGCTCGCGGTGGCCATCGCGGCGGCGCACGACCTCGGCCTCCACGAGCTCACCATCGTGGGCCTCGCGAAGGAGAAGGAGAACGTCATGGGCGACACGCTCGTGGACCGCATCTACCTTCAGGGGCAGAAGAACCCCATTCCGGTGAAGAGCTCGGCCTCGCTCCTGCTCCTGGCGCGGCTCCGGGACGAGGCCCATCGCTTCTCCAACAAGGCGCGAGAGAAGCTGGGGATGGCCCGACGCTTCTCGTCGGCCCTCGACGAGATTCACGGCATCGGTCCGGCCACCAAGAAGGCGCTCCTCCGGGCCCTCGGCAGCGTGCAGAAGATCAAGGAGGCGGACGACGCGACGCTCCTCGCCATCCCCGGCGTCAACAAGCGTCACGTGGTGGCCCTGCGCGAAGCCCTCGGTCCGGTGCTCACGCTCCCGGACGCTGCCACCCTCGACGCGCCGGTGGCCTCCACCGAAGAACCGGTGGCGGTGCACGGTCCCGTCAGCGAGCCCCCGTAGCGTTCGAAGTCGGCACGGCACGTGCTCTTCCTCGCTGCGAGGTGGGCATGAATTCATCGTCGAAGTGGATGCGCGCGGTTCTGGTGATCGCGCTCGGGGGGTGCCAGACGGTGCGTACGGAAGACGTGCGGAAGGCGCCCGATTCGTCCCCGTGGGACGAGCCTCCGCGGCGCACGACGAAGGACAAGGTGGACATCCTGCTGGTGGTCTCGAATGCGCCCGGCACCGCCGATCTGCATCACTATCTGGCCGCCGGCGTGCCCGAGCTCCTCCGCAGCTTCGCGCAACCGGATTGCCAGGACGCCAACGGAGTTGTCGTTCTCCCCCACGGAGCCAGAGACGCGAACGAGGACCCGACCGGCCGCTACGGATGCCCCGAGGGATCGCGACCGCGCTTCGCACCCATCATCGACATCCACGTCGGCATCGTCTCGTCGGACATGGGGAGCCAGGGCAGCGACCAGTGCGCCGACCGCAGCGACCGCGGCGTGCTGATCACGCGTGCCCGCGACGGAAGCGGGAAAGACGTGCAGGTTGCACCCATCGAGCCCTCGGGATTCGTCGCCTGGTACCCCAT
>JABFRG010001074.1 GCA_013141295.1 Polyangiaceae bacterium | reverse complement strand
ATCGAGGCGTCCGGCGAGGGGCGCGCTCTTGTCGGGCGTGACCACGGTGACGATGCGCTTGCCCAGGGGCAGGTAGCGGGCCGCCGCGTCGCGAATGGCGTTCTCGGTGGCGGAGCCGTAGCGCATCATGTCCTTGCCGATGAAGTTGGGATCGTTCGTGTAGTGGTTGTACGCGTTGATGTGGTTGGCGCGGCCGCCGTTGCGCTCGATGTCGTAGACGAACGAGGCGGTGATGGACGTCTTGGCGCGCGTGAGCTCGGCGGCGGTGGGCCCTTCTTGCATGAGCTTGGTGAGCTCCTCGTCCACGATGCGCGCGGCCTCGTCCGGCGATTTGCCGGCCCGCAGCGTGGTGGTGATGGAGAAAGACGAGCCCCACTCCATGGAGCCCTGACCGGCGCTCACGTCCTGGGCGATCTGGAGATCGTAGACCAGGCGCTTGTAGAGGCGGCTGGTCTTGCCGCTGGTGAGGATGTGGGCCACGAGATCGAGCTCGGCGTCGCCCGGCAAAAAATAGGCGGGCGTCGGCCAGGTGTAGGTCACGCGCGGGAGCTCCACTGCGGCCGACACGCGCATGGTGCGGACGCCCGAGAGCTCCACCTTCGGCGGCGCCTTGCGCACGGGGATCTTCGCCCCGGGGATGGGCCCGAAGTACTTCTCCACGAGCTCCAGGGTCTTCTTCTTGTCGATGTCGCCGGCCACCACCAGGCTGGCGTTGTTGGGCACGTACCAGGTGCGGAAGAACGCCTTCACGTCGTCGAGCCGTGCGGCGTCGAGATCCTGCGGGGTGCCGATGGTCTGCAGGCGGTAGGGGTGCCCCTCCGGATAGAGCTCCGTGCGAATGAATTGCCCCACCAGGCCGTAGGGGGCGTTTTCGTAGTTCTGCCTCCGCTCGTTCTTCACGACGTCGCGCTGGCTCTCGAAGGTGGCCTGATCGGCGTGGTCGAGGAGGAAGCCCATGCGATCGCTCTCGAGCCAGAGCGCGAGCTCGAGGCGGTTGGCGGGCACCGTCTCGAAGTAGTTGGTGCGATCGTCGTTGGTGGTGCCGTTGACGTCGGTGGCGCCGGCGCGCTCCAGGATCTGGAAGAACTTGTCTTCCGGCACGTGCTTCGACCCCTGGAACATCACGTGCTCGAAGAGGTGCGCGAAGCCGTTGCGGCCGCGCGGCTCGTCCTTCGAACCTACATGGTAGTAGATGTTCACGCTCACGATGGGCGTCCGGTGGTCCTCGTGGAGGATCACCTCGAGGCCGTTGGCCAGGCGCGTTTTCTCCGCGACCATGAGCGCACCGGGGTCCGCAGCGCCCGGAGAAGCGGCGGGCTTGGGCGGCGCATCGGCGGCGGCGGGCGCACCGGCGGTCGCGCAAAGGAGTACGAGAAGACTTCCGAAAACTCGTTTCATGACGCGCAGCATAGTACGCTCACGCCCATGGCCAACGGAAAGTCGACGCGGCTCGCGATCGTGGAGCAGTCCCTCATCGACATCCTCGACCGGCTGGACAACCTCCCGGACGACCCCAAGTCGCGCGAGCTACGCTCCAAGGCGCGCGTCTGCGAGCGCATCGTCCTCGGCTGGGCCACGCTTGCCCCCACCATGGAAGAGCGCGCCGACATGATGAAGCGCGTGCTGGCGCTCAACGTCGAAGTGATGGAAGTCGGACGCGCCGGCGGCGGCACCTAAGCTACGCGCTCTTACAAGAAGAACGCCACGCCCACCGAGAGCGCCGGGTAGCCGAGACGCACGGTGAGGGCGATGCGCTCGTTGAAGTGGTAGCGCCCGCCCAGCGAGAAGGCCGGCGTGAGGCGGTTGTTGTCGCCGAACGCGAAGCCGATGCCCGGCTCGAACATCATCGACCAGTGCTGCGTGAAGAAGAAGTTCCACTGCACCTGCACCGGCACGTAGAGGGTCGCCCCGCGTCGGGAGCCGAAGAACGCGTCGCCGCCGAAGCTGATGCCCACGGTGTCGTTGATGGACGGGACGAAGCCCGGATCCATGAGCTTGATGGTGGCGCGGAGGCCCGCGCCGAGGGCGCCGTTCTCGAGGGAGCCGAATCCGATGAGCCCGTGAGGCTCGAGCTCCACGTGATAAGGCGGGTGATCACCGGGGCTTCCGATGAGGGCGGGCTCTGCCGCAGCGGAGCGCGCCAGAAACGCGCCAGAGGCAGCAAGGGCGCTAACGAGGAGTCTTCGCATCGCCGGGGATCATATCTTGCGGACGCATCGAAACGGAATGGTAGAGTCGCGGCCCAGGAGGCACGTCACATGCAAGGTGGAGGATATCAACCGCCCGGTGGGGGCGGACCGCCCGGTGGTGGTGGCTACGGCGGACCCGCCAACCCGCTCGCTCCGACGATGATGGGCGGCCCCGAAGTCTCTCCCTTCCCGCAGCAGCAGCAGGCGCCGCAGCAGCAGGCGCCGCAG
Organism: Polyangiaceae bacterium; assembly: GCA_013141295.1. GTDB lineage: Bacteria > Myxococcota_A > Polyangia > Polyangiales > Polyangiaceae > JABFRG01. The sequence continues at coordinate 2,711 of JABFRG010001074.1, read as the reverse complement.
CAGCAACAGAGCCCCTACACGCAGCCCTCGGGTGGGTATGGCCCGCCCCCCGGCGCTCCACCGGGACCGGGTTACGGCCAAGCGCCGCCGTCCTATGGCGGCGCCCCGCAGAGCTACGGGGCACCTCCGGGCGGCTTCGGCGGGCCCGGCATGGCCATGCCGGCGATGCCGCAGTTCGGTCAGTACGAGTTCAACGAGTACGAGAACTCGGTGCTGGCGAAGACCGCCGGCCGCGCCAAGCTGTGGGGCATCATCGCCATCGTGTACGGCGCGCTCAACGTGGTGAGCACCTGCGGCGCCTTCGCGCGGCCCGACATGCTCATCAACTTTCCGCAGGGCATCGTCGGCATCGTGGTGGGCATCATGTTCCTCGGCGTCGGCAACTCGCTCGCCTCGGTGACGACCACCCAGGGCAACGACATCGGTCACCTGATGCAGGGCATGGAGAAGCTCTCCAACGCCTTCCTCATCCAGGTCATCGCCACCCTGGTGGGCGTCGGTCTCGCCATCCTCATCTTCATCCTGGTGGCGATCTTCGCAGCCGCCATGGTCGCCACGAGCTGAGCGGACATGCGCCGCGCTCCCGCCGTCGTCGTCCTCGGAAGCGCGGTCGCGCTCACCATCTACAGCCTGGCCCAGGCCGACAAGCCGCCGCTGCGCTTCGAGTGGAAGAGCATCGACAAGAAGTACTGGCAGATCGTCACGCCGCCGGGCGAAGCGCCGGAGGTCACCGATGCCCGCGAGGGCAACCGCGGGGCCTGCGGCGCCGGCATGGTCGAGATCACCGGCAAGATGCGTGTAAGCTACATGGGCGACTTCATCCAGCAGAGCACCTGCAAGAACTGGATCAACAAGGACTTCCCGGAGCGGTGCGCGGAGTTCGACCGCGACAAGTGGCTGGCCCTCACCGCGAAGCTCCCGCAGAAGGACATGCACTTCTGCATCGACCGCTTCGAGTACCCGAACCGCAAGGGCGAGTACCCGCTCATCATGGTCGACTGGAACGAAGCCGAGAAGATGTGCAAGGCCCAGAACCGGCGCCTCTGCAACGAGGACGAGTGGACCTTCGCCTGCGAAGGCGAAGAGGCCATGCCCTACCCCTACGGCTACGTCCGCGACGCCAACGCGTGTCTGGTGGACAAAGCCTGGCGCCAGTGGGAGGGCAGCTGGGCCCGCGGCCGCGATCGCGACGACACCATGCGCGAGGTCGATCGCCTCTGGCAGGGCGTGCCGTCGGGGTCGCTCCCCAAGTGCAAGAGCGTCTTCGGCGTCTACGATCTGGTGGGCAACGTCGACGAGTGGACCCGCTCCACCTCACCCACCGGCAACAAGTCGATCTTCAAGGGTGGCTACTGGGGCCCGGTGCGCACCCGCTGCCGCCCCACCACGCGCATCCACGGCGAATCGCACGTCCTGTATCAGGAAGGCTTTCGCTGCTGCAGCGATCTCAAGTAGCCCCTGCGGGACTCGAACCCGCACGCCCTTTCGGGCCAGAGATTTTAAATCTCCTGCGTATACCATTCCGCCAAAGGGCCGTTTGCTCGGTAGCCGGCGCACTGTCGGCTGCTCCGCGGCGCGCGTCAAGGCTACGTTAGCCGCCCTTGCTGCAGGCCACCGTGCACAGGGCAACGCCGGTGACGCAGCTGCCGATGGCGGCGGCCGCGCGGGCAAAGTCCCGCTCGCACTGGTTGCGGCAGCTGGCCTCGGCGGGCTTGCAGTTCTCCAGGCACTTGAGGAAGTTGCCGCAGGAGGAGTCTTGAATGCACGTGAGGAGCTGGCTGCAGCACCCCTGCGACGTGCACGATAAGCAGGTCGGGCCGACGCCGGTGAGGCGCACGTCCTTGCACGCAGCGCCGTCCGGGCCGGTGCTCGCGTCCTTGCTGGAGCCATCGGCGGCGCCGTCGACGCCGGCCTCGAGATCGTAGGTGTAGTCCTTGCTGACGCCGGTGATGAGCCCGCAGCCGAGCGGGAGCGACGTGAGCAACAAGGCGAGGAGCCTGCGGTACTTCATGCAATCTCCTTCATCAGAACGAACCTCGGACGCCGAGCCAGCGTGGACCGACGTCGACCCGCGAGAGCGCGGCGGTGACCTTGGTCTTGCTGGCGGTGGGAAGAAAGAGCCCGACCACCGCGGCCGCTGCGCCGGCCCCGCCCACGATGAACGAGATGGTCGAAAGCGTCGCCCAGGTACGCCCGGAGGAGACCGCGCTCTCCGCCGAGGGAGCGCAGCGGGTACCCTGACAGAGATCGTTGATCGTGCTCTTCTTGGAGAGCGTGACGATGCCGGCGACGGTGCCGAAGCCGATGCCCGCCACTGCCACGCCGCCGCCGATCCACACCAAGGGGTGCAGCGACTTTCCCCCGGCGTCCTTGGGCGCCGCGGGGCCGGGATCGACCTTCGCGCCTGCGTGGGTATCGACCACCGCGGGCCCGGACGGCGGCGGCACCGCGGGCGCGTCGCCTTTGGGGGCGAGGGTGATCTCCGAGGACTCCCCCTCCTTCAAGCTGACGCTCTTCTTGTCCTCGGGGCCTTCGCCCATGCGCGCGCTCACCTCGTGGGCGCCGGGGTTGAGCTTGCGCGGCAAGCCGACGGCGTCCGGCGGCACGGTGACGCCGTCGACGGTGACCGTCGCCCCAGACGGCACGCGCACCACCAGCGAGGGGATCTTGGGGCGCACCTGCTCGGCCAGCTCCGCGGCTTCGGTGCGCGC
>JABFRG010001143.1 GCA_013141295.1 Polyangiaceae bacterium | reverse complement strand
GCTGGAGATCGAGATCCGGACAAGATCGGGCGCGGGCTCGGGCGCGGGCTCGGGACCTGCTGGCGAGCCGCGCCCTGCTCTGCTCGACAATCACGCTCGCTGATTTAGACCGCGAGGACACCGCCGTCCACGAACAGCTCGACCCCTGCGACGAAGCTGCTCTCGTTCGATGCGAGAAACAGCACCGTCTTCGCGACCTCATCCGGATCTCCGATTCGACCGAGCGGCGTCATCTGCTTCAGGACGCTCTCCATCTCCGGAGCGTTGCGCAGGAACGTGTGAATCGCCGGCGTGTCGATGACCCCGGGGGACACTACGTTCACACGGATGCCTCGGCTCTTGAGCTCCGTCGTCCACGTTCGGGCCAGCGACCGAATCGCTGCCTTGGTGGCGTTGTAGACCGAAAGGCCGGGAAAGCCTTTGCTACCGCTCCCCGACCCCGCGAGGATCACCGCGCCGCCCGACACGAGCAGCGGGAGCGCCTTCTGCACGGTGAAGACCATGCCCTTGACGTTCGCGCCGAAGACCCGGTCGAAGTGCGCCTCGTCGATGGCGTCGATGGCGAAAGACTCCGAGATCCCTGCATTCGCGAAGACGACGTCGACCCGGCCATGGTCGCGCCCGATCTGTTGGAAGAGTCGGTCGAGGTCGGCGAGATTCGCAACGTCTCCCTGCACGCCCACCGCGCCATTGCCTATCTCGGCGACCGCCGCGTCGAGCCTCGTTTGCCTGCGGCCGGTCACGTAGACCTTGGCCCCCTCGGCTGCGAACGCCTTCGCCGTCGCGAGCCCGATGCCGTCACTGCCGCCGGTAACCACTACGACCTTGTCTTCGAAACGCTTCATGGTCCGGATGGTATGCATTGCATACCTAGGCGCAAGAACGTACCTTAACCATCCTAAGTATGGCCAACGATACCCACGACGCATTCATCTACCGGGCCGACTGTCCGAGCCGGGTCATCCTGGACCAGCTCGGCGACAAGTGGTCGATGATGATCCTCGCGGTGCTGGTCGTTGAACCGCACCGTTTCAACGCCATCAAGCGACGATTGGAGGGCGTCACCCAGCGCGTCCTGACACAGACGCTGCGGAAGCTCGAACGCAACGGAATGATCGGTCGTCGCGTCCTGGGCGGCTCTCCACCGGGCGTCGAGTACGCGCTCACACCGCTCGGCAGGTCGCTACAGAAACCGTTCGCAGTGCTCTACGAATGGACGCTCACCCACATCGACACGATCCAGAAGCACCAGCAAGCCTATGATCGCAAACGGAAGGTCGGCTAGAGCACCGAAGGTGAGGAGGAGCAACGCAGCGGGGCGACGCAAATCGCGCAAAAGCCGACCGATTCAAACTGATTGGTGCTCTAGGCGCGGAGGATGCTCGTCATCTTCTTGCCCTTGGCCAGCTCGTCGACGAGCTTGTCGAGGTAGCGAATCTTCTTCATGAGCGGGTCTTCGACCTCCTCCACGCGGATGCCGCACACCACGCCGGTGATGAGCCCCACCTTCGGGTTCAGGCGCGGCGCCTCGGCGAAGAAGGTCTCGAAGTCGACCTTGGTGTCGATGACGCGCCGAAGCTGCGCAGCGTCGTAGCCGGTGAGCCAGGTGATGATCTCGTCCACCTCCTCCTGGGTGCGCCCCTTCCTGACGGCCTTCTGCACGTAGAGTGGATAGACGCTCCCGAACGACGTGGTGAAGATGCGATGCTTGCCGGCCATGGTGGCGGAGTAGGCTACCCGGGGTCGTCGTTTCGCACCACCACGTCGAACCCGGAGAGCGGTGCGGCGCTTCCGAAGTACCAATCTTCGGCCTCGTGCCACTGCCGCTCCCAGGCGCCGATGCTCCCCTCCCGCGCGACCAGCCGCGCCTGGCGCGTGACGTCCGAAACGGTGAGCATCACCCTCAGGTCCACGAGGTCTTCGAGCTCGGGTCGCGCAGCGTAGACGCCCTCCAGGATCACGAACGCCGCGGGCTTCAGGATCGTCGGCTCGGCCTCAAGGGTGCCATCGAACGCATCCCAGTCGAAGCCGTGGTAGGAGGCCTCGCGCCCTGCGCGTAGGGCCTCGAGAACCGGTCGTTGCCGGCGCCAGTCGATGCAGGCGTGCGCCCGCTCCTCCGGGGAATCGCGGCGCACGTCGACGCCACCGGCAAAGAACGCGTCACCGTCCACGAGGCAGGCATCGAGCTCTTTTGCCAACTGCTCCGCCAGCGTGGACTTCCCCGCCCCGCTCCGACCATCGAGCGCGATGACGCAGGGGCCCGAGAGCGTGGCCGCGCGCTCACGCGCGATGGCCGCCAGCGCGGCGATATCGGCGTGCGGAACTCGAAGCTGGGTGCTCACGCGGCTCCGATCTCGAACGCCTCGACCCGGCGGCTCGCGCGGAGCTCCTCGTCCTCGTCCAGCCGAAGAAAGAGTCGCTCGCCCATGGCAGCGTCGAGCATGCCACGAGACGCCGCACGCTGCGAATCGGTTTGGCCGTGGCTGCCAAAACCCGTCCGGGCTGGCCCTCGCTCCGGGCGACGCGCTATGCTGGGCGCCATGAAGCAGACGGTCTTCTTCTTCGCGACGGCGTTCCTTCTCGGCTGAGTGCCGTTCGGGCCGCGCGGCTCGACGGTCTCGACGAAGGTTCGGGCGTGCAGCGCCGCTGCCACGCCCTGTTTGCGCGCGCTCGCGCGCCGTTCGAACAAGAAGAGTGTGATTCATGAGCTCCCTCGATCTCGATGCTTTCCTGCGCGACGGCTTCGTCCGCCTCGATGCCGCCTTTCCCCGGGCCCTCGCCGACGAGGCCCGCGCTCTTTTGTGGCGCGACACCGGCTGCGATCCCGACGACCCTCGGACCTGGCGCGCGCCGGTGGTGCGTCTCGGGATGTACCCCCGGCCCCCGTTCGTCGCGGCGGCGAACACCCCTGCCCTGCACGGCGCCTTCGACGCGCTGGTGGGGCCTGGACGCTGGCTGCCGTGCGCAAGCATGGGCACCTTCGTCGTTCGCTTTCCCTCGGACCAGGTGCCGGACGACACGGGTTGGCACGTGGACCCCAGCTTCGGATACGACGATCCGGATTTTCTCCGCTGGCGCGTGAACGTGACGTCCCGCGGCCGGGCGCTGCTCATGCTCTTCCTGTTCTCGGACGTCGACGAGCGCTGCGCGCCCACGCGCATTCGGGTGGGCTCGCACCTTCCCATCGCGCGCTCCCTCGCGCCGGCGGGCGATGCGGGCCTCTCGCTCGGCGAGATCGTCGCAGGCGCACTGGCGGACACCGAGGGATGCGCCGAAGCGCTCGCGGTGGGCGAAGCCGGCACCGTCTACCTCTGTCACCCATTTCTGGTGCACGCAGCGCAGTCGATGCCGGCCGCGGATCCCGGGCACCCGCGATTTCTCGCGCAACCTCCGCTGCTCCCGCGGGTGCCGATGACGCGGGGCGGCCCATCGCCGGTGGAGGCCGCCATCCGTCGCGCGCTCGGCGCGTGACTCAGGCCTTCTTGGGCCGGAAGCGCAGCAAGGTGCACTGCTGCGGGAGGCTCTCGGTCCCCAGCGGCTCCAGCTCGAGCTGCAGGCCAGCCTCGAAGTACGGCGTACCGCCGCCGAGCACCACCGGCATCACGTAGAGTCGAAATTCGTCGACCAGGCCCAGGCGAATCAGGCTCGCAGCGAGACCCGCGCCGTTCACTTCGATCTCACCGTGCGTCTCCGCCTTCAGCTGGCGCACGGTGCGCTCCACCTCCGCCCGCTCCGTCACGAGCCGCGCGTTGGGCCCCACTCGCTCGAGCGTCGTGGAGAAGACGACCTTGGGCGTCCCCTGCCAGGCGCGCGCGAACTCCAGCTCGAAGTCCGCGCTCTCCTTCGGCGGCGCGTCCCAGTACTGCATCACCTCGTACATCTTCCGGCCGTAGAGGTTGAGGGCGGTCCGCGCTTGCCCCTCGTTGAAGTGGCGGTGGAGCGCTTCCTCCGGCACCGGCAACCCGATGTCGCCCTTCTCATTGGCGATGTAGCCGTCCACGGAAACCGCGAACGAGTAGAAAATGTGCCCTGCCATGGTGCTCTCCCTACCAGTTGCACTTCGCAACTGGTTGCAACGTACTACTGGTCGGGAAGCCGCGCAATCAGAGGTCGCGGTAGCGCTTCGCCGCCGCCAGGTCCTTCTTCAGCTCCTCGGCGTTGCGGCGAGGACCGTAGCCCGGCGTATCGCGCTGGATGCGCCAGCCCTCGGCGAGCGGCCCCGCATCCACGGTGTCGAAGCCGAAGCTGTCGAGCAGCTTGGTGACCGTGGCCTTGGCGCTCACGTCGTCGCCAGCGATGACCAGCGCGCGTCGGTTGGGGCTGCCGGCCGGCTGCCCGTGGGTGGTGAGCTCCGCGGCATAGATGTGGTTGAAGGCCTTGACCACCTTCGACGTGGGGAGGTGCGCCTGGAGCAGCTCGGCGGTGGTGGTCGACTCGTCGTCGAGCTCGGGAATGTGGCCGTCGCGCTGCGGATAGTAGTTGTTGGTGTCGAGGACGACCTTCCCCGCGAGGGGCTCCACCGGAATGCTCCGGTAGTTCTTCAGCGGCACCGTGACGACCACGATCTCGCCCGCCTTGGCCACCTCCAGCGCGGTCGCGGCGCGGGCTTTGGGGCCGAGCTCGGCGACGAGGTCCGCCAGCGTCTCCGGTCCTCGTGAGTTCGCGATGACGACGTCGTGCCCCTGGGCGACGGCCAGCCGCGCGACCTGACTTCCGATGTGGCCTGCTCCGATGATTCCGATGGTGCTCATATGGCCGACGCTAGCGGACGAAGCACCGAAGGGATAGGCGCCGGCGCGCGTGGTACCGTCGGGGGAACGGAACGGAGGAGGTCGGCTACCGAACGCCCGGTACGGCGAACGCCACCTGCGCGAGCGCAGCGGTGAGGGCCACGGGGGCGTCCGAAGGGAGCCGCGCCGCGCGGAAGGCCACGTATCCATCCGGGCGCACCAGCGAGGCGCCCGTGTCGTCGATGCCCAGCGCCGTCCGGATCGCGCGTGCCCTCGCGGCGTCGGTGTGGTCGCCAAGGCGGACCACGGCGAGGGGAATCGCGAGCGCGGCGGAGGCCTTCGCCGCGGCGTCGGCCCAACGCGGGTCGTCGCACAGCAAGACCCACCCGGCCTGGAGGAG
>JABFRG010000547.1 GCA_013141295.1 Polyangiaceae bacterium | reverse complement strand
TCCGTACACCGTCGACGCCAAGGGTCTTCGCATCTATCGGCGAGAATGCCTGTAGTACACACGCGATTGCGCTGGATCCTCTCCTGCGGCGGCGTCGCCTGGGCGCTCGCCGCCAAGAGCTCCCGCGCAGCCGATCCGCCGGCCGCACGGAACGAGCAGTGTGCCAGCGCGGCCGAGGACGGGCAGCGCCTGCAGGCATCGGGCAAGCTCCTGGATGCACGGGAACGCTTCGTTTCGTGTGGCCAGTCCACGTGCCCGCGGCGAGTGCAGACCGACTGCATCCGGTGGCTGGAACAGACCGACGAGGCGATGCCGACGGTCGTGGTGCGCGTGGTCCGCGCCGACGGCGAGGAGCTCACCAGCGGCGACGTACGCCTCGACGGTCGCCCGATTCACCCCTTCGACGGGCTGCCCATCCGGCTCGACCCCGGGCCCCACAAGCTCGAGGCCCAGATGGGCGAGTCCAGCACCTCGGCGACCTTCGTGGCGGTGCAGGGCGAGAAGCGAAAGCTCGTGAAGCTGACGTTCGCGCCTCCTGCCGCGCGCGGCGACGCGGCCACGCCCCGGCCTCCCCCGCCGGTGGTCACTCCGGTTCGCTGGCCCGGCTGGACGCTCGTGCTGGGCGGCGTGGCGCTCGGGGGCACCGGCGGCGTGCTCTGGGGTCTCGGTCGTTCGGAGCACGACGCGCTGGCCTCCTCGTGCGGCCAGACCGGCACCTGCGCCGAGAGCTCGACCCGCGCTTCGCAGGCCAAGCTGGTGGTGGGCGACGTCCTGGTCCTGACCGGCGTCGTCGCCCTCGGCATCGGCATCTACTTCATGGTGCGGCCACCGACCCACGTGCGCTCGGGGGCGCTCGCCCCGTTCGTCTTCTCGTTCTGACTAGCGAACGCAGTCGTCGGCGCCGCCATCGTCGGTGCAGGGGGTGAACGATGCCGGTGCGTCTGCCGTACCGCGATAGCGAGCCGGCACCGCGGAGAGGCCGAGAACGAAAGAGAGGGCATCGCAGGGCGCCCCCGCATCGGCGCGTCGTTCGCCCGCCAGATCGGCGAGCGCGCACAGGCCTTCGCGGGAGTCCTCGTAGGTCTTGGTGCCGCGGCACGCCCCTGCGCGCGACGCCAGCGCCAGCGCCGACCGCATGGGGAATCGCGCGGCCAGCTCGGCCCGTTCGAGCTTGAAGGCGCCGCCTCCGAGCGGGATCAGATCGCCGGAGAGGATGAGGTCGTCGAGCTGGAAGTCGAGCGTCGACGAAAGCGTTTGCGCGCCCACCACGAACCGCACGCGGAAGCGCATCGTGAAGCTCCGCACCCGCGCGTAGAGGCGGCCGCCGGCCACGTACGCTGCATCGTCGCGGGCGCTCGCCACGAACTCGCGCTCGGCGCCGCCGACCACCGAGGTCGAGTCGAGGATCCAGTCGTCGCCGCCGTCGAACGAGGGGGCGCCGCCGTCGGACACACCACCGTCGGGCGCGCGGAGGCCGACGCCGTTGAATAGAGAGACGCCCACCAGGCCGTCGTTGGCGGTCTCGTCGTAGCCGGTGAGCTGGATGAGCAGGCTGAAGCTGCCTTGGTCGAGCCCCTCCTGCAGGTTCTTGTCGCCGAAGATGCGCGAGAACGTGCCGGAGAGGCGCGTCGACTGGCGATCGATGCCACCCGGGCCGTCGCAAGCGGGCTCGGTGGCACGCGCGTTGACGCACGACCCGGGGTCGGGTCGCTGCGCGGGCTGGCAGGTGCAGAGGCCGTCGAGATCGAAGCCGACGGAGCTGGGGCCGGCGTCGGCGGGCGCCACGTCGAACCGCGCCGCGTTCATGGCGAGGATGATGCGCTTGTCGGTCTCGATGACGCCCCCGTCGGGCCGCGGTGGCGGCACACGAAGCGTGCATCCTGCACCCGCATCGGCGGCCGACGCCGCGTCGCCTCGACTGCATGGCTCGGTGAAGCAGTCGTAGCTGGTGACCAGGCTACAGCTGGCGACCGCCATGGCCGCCACCGCGCCGATACCGAGGGCGCCGAGGAATACCGAACGCGCGCGCATGTACTCTCGAGGCTACTTCTGCTTGGCGCGCAGCATGTGGAAATAGCGGCGGGTGAGGCCCGAAGCAGCGGCCGCTCGGGTGACGTTGCCGCCGTGGCGCTTGAGCGCCACTTCGGTGTACTTGCGCTCGAAGTCCGCCACCAGCACCGCGCGTGCCTGCTGAAGGGAGAGGTCCATCGCGAGCAGGCGTCCGACCAGGTCGTCCTGCGTGGCCAGGCCGGCGTCGCCCCGGGGGGCGAATGCCAGCGCGTAGTCGTCGCCCAGCGCCACCGCCCGCTCCACCGCGTGGCGGAACTCCCGCACGTTGCCGGGCCAGTGGTAGTCGTGGAGCTTGGCCAGGAGATCCGCGGGTGGCGTATCTTGCCCGCCACCGATGGTCCAGAAGTGCGATGCCAGGAGCGCGATGTCGCCGTGACGTCGACGCAGCGGGGGGAGCTCGATGCGCGCCCCCATGAGACGGAACATCAGGTCCTCGCGCACCCGGCCGGCCTCGGCCTCGCGATCCAAGTTTCGCTTGGTGGTGGAGACGACGCGCACGGTTTCGCCGGCCCGGGTGATGAGCTGGAGCACGCGAGCCTGGGCCGAAAGCGGAAGCTCCGCGGGCTCGTCGATGACCAAGGTTCCGCCCTGAGCCCGCGCAAAGACGCCATCGTCGGCCAGATCGGCCATCAGGTCCGCCGCCGCCGAGGACGCGGTGAGCGTCGCATAGGGCGCGTCGGCGCGGTCGCTGGCTTCGTGCAAGGCCTCGGCGAAGAGCTCCTTGCCGGTACCGGTCTCGCCCTCGACGACGATGGGCAGCTTCGTCTTCGCCAGCCGCGTTCCCAGCACGAACACCCGCTGCATGTCGGTGCTTCGCCCGAGCACACGACCGAAGGCGCTCCCCGGGTGCTGCATGGGATTCTGCGCGTCGCCGGTGCGCATGAGCCGCATGTCGGTGCCGCCGATGGTGATGGTCTCACCACCCTTGAGCAGCGCCTCCACCACCCGCAGGCCGTTGACCCGCGTGCCGTTGGTGGACTCGGTGTCGGTGAGCTGCAGGTAGCCACCCTGCGGGCCGAGCGCGAGATGTCGGCGCGAAACGAGCGAGTCCGCGAGCTTGATGTCGCAAGCGGCGCTGGTGCCCACGAGCACGCGCGATGACCGCGTCCAGTCGAGCGGGTACAGGCTGCCATCCTCCTCACCCCCGACGATCTTGAGCACGAAGACCGGCAGGCGGTCGGTGCGTTCGTCACCTCCCGAGAGACCGGCCACGGTGCTGGGGTCGCTGCCGATGAGGGTGGTGTGGGTTCGCTCGCTCATGCTCCGACCAAGGTACACCAGGACGGGCGAAGGCGAGCGCTGGGCGGTGGATCCGGTGGGTGGGAAGCGCTGCTTCACACCGGGTCGCGCCATTGCCGCCCGCATCGCCGCATGCAGCTACGCGAGAGGCACCGACGCGGCACGCGCATTGCGATGACCTCCCACACGCCCAATCAGGGGCCCCCACCGGAAGTGAACCATGCATTCTCTCCTTCTTCGATCGGTCTGCGCTCTCTCGCTCCTCGCGGTCACCGCGTGCTCCGGCGCCGACGCAGCGGGGAGCGACGGGGAGAGCGAGGACGACGTGCGCTCCGACGTGACGCCGGAGGGGACGGTGCTCATCGCATTCGACGGCACCGGGAACTACCTGGGAGAGGCCTCGGAGACCATCGTGGCTCGCACGTTCAAGCAGGTGGTCACTACCGGGAAGTACCTCCTCAAGACCTCGCACGCGGAGAGCGCACGGAGCGCCGGCGCCCAGACGCGGGCGAGCTGGGCCTACCTCTCGTACACCCGAAGTGACGACCAGGATCAGGTCCGGTCTCTCTACTTCAATGGACCGCCGGAAGGCCCCACCGACACGCGCTTCTCGGACTCCGGCTCATCGTTCGTGATGAGCGCCGCGCTCGGGGCCGGCATCGAGAGCCCGGTGTGCAAGGTCGTGCGCCAGCCCACCGCCAAGAAGGTCTTCCTCGTGGGGTACAGCCGCGGTGCCGTGCTCGCGCACGCTGCCGCCTTTCGCATCCTCGCCGGGGCCTGCGGCTACGGGATGGGCGCCAAGGTCACCTGGGTCGGCCTGGTGGACCCTGTGGAGACGGGGATGAAGGAAGGCTCCGACGTCTTCACCGAAGACTGCGACGCCAACGCCGCCGCCTATCACGTGTACGGGCAGGCGCGGACCCAGGGCTGCCTCTCGCTCTTGCGCTCGAGCACCACCGGAGCGCCAGTGCCGGTGTCGGTGTTCATGAAGAACGCCGAGGCGAACGCGCTGGCCGAGACCTTCCTCCTCAACACCATTCCGGTGAACGGCGCGCGGCACCGGGTGTTCGACTTCTCGCCGGTGAACGCCGTGCAGACCCACATTTCCATGGGCAAATCGGGCATCGTGTTCGACGTCTTCAAGAAGGAAGCACTGAACCTCGGGGGCCTCCGCTTCGCCGCGCAGTGAGTCGCGAGCGTCAGCCCACCGTGTACCCGCCGTCGACCATCAACGTGTGCCCAGTCACGTAGCTGGACCGCGGAGAGGCGAGCCACACGATCGCCTCTGCCACCTCGCGCGCGCTGGCAATTCGCCGCAGCGGATGGGCGTTGGCGAGAGCCCCAAGCATGGAATCGTCGCCCCCTGTGAAGCGGGAGAGCATGGGGGTGTCCACCGCGCTGGGCGCCACGCAGTTGACGCGTACGCCAAAGCGCGCGTGGTCGAGCGCACCGACCTTGGTGAGCCCCACCACTGCGTGCTTGGCCGCGCAATAGAGCGGCGCGCCGGGAAAGCCCACCACCCCGCCGGTGGACGCGGTGTTCACCAAGGCGCCGCCACCGGCCTGCACGAGCCTGGGAATCACGTACTTCATGAAGAGCGCGGCCCCGTACACGTGGGTGCGGAAGATGCGCTCGTACTCCTGAGCGCCGAAGTGCTCGATGCTCTGGGTGTCGGCCTCGACGCCGGCGCAGTTGACCCCGACGTGAACCGCACCGAGCTGGGCCGCGCACGAGGCGACCGCCCGCGCCACGTCGTCTTCTTCGCGCACATCGGCCACCTGCTCCGTCGCCTTGCCGCCCGCGGCCCGGATTTCGGCCACCGTTGCGAGC
>JABFRG010000861.1 GCA_013141295.1 Polyangiaceae bacterium | reverse complement strand
CCACGGCGTCGGCCGCAAGATGCACGAGGACCCGCACGTGCCGCACGTGGGGCCCGCCGGCCAAGGGCTGCGGCTGCGCGCCGGCATGGTCATCACCATCGAGCCCATGGTGAACCTCGGACGCGCCGACATTCGCACCCTGGGCGACGGCTGGACGGTCGTGACGGCCGACGGGGCCCTCTCGGCGCAGTTCGAGCACACGGTGGCGGTGACCGAAACCGGGTGCGAGATCCTGACGCTCGGCGGCCCCGCCGACTGACCCACGGTTCAGTGGGGAACGGCTGCGGTGGGATCCGAGCTGGACCAGCGCTGCGCAGCGCTTCCATTGCAGGTCTTCTGCGTGACCTTCGCCCGGGTGACCACGAAGCCCCAGCGCGTGCTCTTCACCTGGAACGGGACGTTCTCCAGGCACTTGTTGGTGTACACGTTCCGAAGCGCGCTCCCGTCGCGTACCCACCGTTGATTGTCTCCGCCGAGGCAGTCCCACATGCCCACATCCGCGCCGTCCGCCGTGCTCCATGCGTAGACGTCGAGGCAACGGCCACTGTCGGCGTTGCGCAGCGTGCCGTTGGCGTTGTGCACCCAGAGCTGCGAGGGCGACATGCTCCACTCGGAGGCCACCGCCAGCGTGAGGTTCTGCGCGCCGGCGGTGGCGTCGAGCACCGTCGGCGCGTTGGCGACGAAGAGCGGCATCGCACCCTCTCCCAGGATGCCACCCGGGGCGCTCCCGCTCGCGAATCCGGTCTGTCGCAGGTTCCGGAGCATCAGCACCAGCGCGTCCATCTCCAGGCTGCCGTGCTCGGCCCGCAGCGCCTCCTCCGGCCCTTCTTCGTAGAACTGCGGGTCGAACGCGCCGAAGCAGACGACGTTTTGATGGGTGCCCGGATCGGGGTTGGCCTCGCCCGGCGCCAGGACCACGTCGTCTTTGCACGATACGAAGATGTCGCATTGAACCGGGTTGTCGATGCCGCCGTAGCTCGACTGGGTCGCCGTGCACTGCAGCGATGCGTTCAGCTTCGTACGAAGGCCAGCATAGAACCCCTCGTAGCGCTGCATCTCGGCGGCGAGGGCGCTGCGAAACGCGGTGGGGGAGTTCTGCGTGCGGAGGAACACGAGTCGCGCCGTCAAGGCGGCGACCGATGCGGGGTAGGCGAAGCGGTGGTCGAAGCGTTCCTGCGACAGGTCGGGCCCGGTGGTCTTGAACATGCTCTCTCGCTCGACGAACCGGTTCATGCCGGTGAGTGACTCGGAATCCGCGTCGTAGCGAAGAGCCACGTTGGTCGGGTCCTGCAAGAGGTACCGAGTGGCGAGGTTGGCTCGGCGCGCGTATTCCAGCGCATCCAGTGCGTCGTTCACCGCGGCGAGGTTGGTCTGCCGAACCAAGTGGTCCTCGATGCGATCCACTGCCGCTCGTACGTCGTTCATGGCCGTGCGTATCTTCTCGAGCTCCACCGCCATCTGGTCGAGCTTGGCCAGGATCGTCGTGTTGGGATCGGGCTCGCCGAAGGAGTCGATGGTCTTGGCGATGTCGTACATGGTCTTGGCCGCCTCATAGGCGCCGGCGGCGGCGGCGGCGGGGCTGCGAGGCCCGATGGTGCCTTCCTGCACGCGCGGCGCTTCGCCGTCGCCCGACGGGAGGGCACAGGCGGCGGTCACGAGCAGTGGGGCGGCGAAGAGGGAGAGGAAACGAGACATACGCATGAGGGATTCGTCCTTGCAAAGGTAGGCAAAACAGGCCGCGCCTGCGGCCGCGCTCGGGGATGCCGCCCACCTGGCCGGGTCGCAGAAAAATCCGTCGCCGGGAGCTGACGCGTCGCGTTTCGCCGTTCTCCTTGAGAACCACCGGGCCGCGGGTGTTACACTCGCCGGCCCCATGACGGCCCCCCAGAAGAAGCTCATCGCGCTGCTCCCCGGCGACGGTATCGGCAAAGACGTCCTCGCGGAGGGCAAGCGCCTCCTCGAGCTCTATCGCGACAAGCGGGGCATGCCGCTCGACCTGTGGGAGCTCGATCTGGGCGCCGATCGCTACCTGAAGGACGGCACCACCTTCCCCAAGGAGACCGCCGAGCGCATTCGCACCGAGGCCAGCGCCGTGCTCCTGGGCGCCCTGGGCGATCCGCGGGTGCCCGGCCTCGAGCACGCCCGCGACATTCTCTTCGGTCTCCGTTTCGGTCTCGATCTCTACGCCAACGTGCGGCCGGTGAAGGCGCTCGACGATCGTTTGGTGCCGCTCAAGGGCCGCACCGCCAAGGACGTCGACCTGGTGGTGTTCCGGGAGAACACCGAGGGCATCTACGTGGGCATGGGCGGCCAGTTCAAGCGCGGGACGCCCGACGAGATCGCCATCAACGAGGACCTGAACACCCGCAAGGGCGTGGAGCGGCTCATTCGCGCCGGCTTCGAATACGCCAAGGCCCACGGCAAGAAGACCGTGCACATGGCCGACAAGTCCAACGCCATGAAGCACGCCCACGAGCTCTGGTACCGCTGCTTCTTCGAGGTGGCCAAGGAGTACCCGGGCATCGAGCCGAAGCACGTGTACGTCGACGCCCTCTGCCTGTACCTGGTGCAGGATCCCTTGCCCTTCGAGGTGGTTGTAACCTGCAACTTGTTCGGCGACATCGTCACGGATCTCGGCGCCGCGCTCCAGGGCGGCCTGGGCATGGCCGGCAGCGCGAACGTGCACGCCGCCGACCCCGGTCGGGTGGCCATGTTCGAGCCGGTGCACGGCTCGGCGCCGCCGCTCGCGGGAAAGGACCTGGCGAACCCCATGGCCACCTTCCTCACCGTGGGCATGATGCTCTCGCACCTGGGCTTCGCCGGCGAAGAGGCGCGCATCGAAGCGGTGTGCGCCCGCGCCATCGCCGAGAAGAAGTGCACACGCGACGTGGGCGGCGAGCTGGGTACCCGAGCGGTGGCCGACCACCTGCTCGCCGAGCTCGCCCGCGCCTTCTGAGCCCTGCATGAAGTCGCGCGCGCTCTTGCCACGAGAGAGCTGGGAAGCCCTTCGGGAGGCGCGTGCGCTGCGCCTCCCGGCGCTCCTGGACCGAGAGACCGCGCGGGCCATGTCCGAGCAGGTGCTCGCGGCGCGAGAGCGCTGGACCGAGGACTTCGGGGGCGCGCAGTTCTCCTTGGGTCGTGCATTTTACACGCATCTCGAGACCGGTCGGGAGCGCCACTACTTCAAGGATGCACCCAAGGCCGACGTGCGGGTGGAAGCCGCGCTGCCCGGCATGCAAGCCGGCGTGCGCGCGCTCGTCGCCGCCTTCGTCTCCGAGCCGGTCCTTCCTCGGCCCGGGTTCTGCGGTCCCGGCGTGCACGTGTTCCTGCCCGGCTGCGAGGTGGCGAAGAAGGGCGGCAGCGTGCACTTCGACCTCGAGGGCCTGCGCGACGACGCGGAGCGAGGGAGCCCGGCATTGAGCTTGGTGATCATGCTCCAGCCGGCGGAAGAGCGGGGCGGGCTCCGCATCTTCCCGGGGCGCTTCTCCGGGAGCCACCGTGCCACCGCAGCGGAGTCCAAGGCGCCCTACGAGACGCTCGCGTACGACGCCGGCGACGCCCTCGTCTTCGAGAGCCAGCGGCTGCACCAGATCGAGCCCTTCGCCGGCGCATCCCCGCGCATCTCCATCACCGCCCACGCCCTGCGCCGGCCCGCCGGTCACTGGGAAGTGTGGTTCTAGCCGTCGATGACGCGCAGGTAGTTGAACACCGGGTCGGCGAGATCGGCCGAGGTGAGGGCGTAGGCGCTCTCGCTGGGGATCACGTAGAACACGTCGGATTCGATGCACGACGGCGCCACCATGGGCACCGCCTGCAGCAGCCGCAAGAACGTGCGGCGATGCCAGAGCGCGTCCCGTGCGCCTTCGCAAGCGCGCGCGAGCACCTCGGCTCCTGCGCTGCCGCCCTGGACCAACCAGGCGAAGGTCACGTTGGCGAAAAAAGGACCGCCGGCCGAGCGCATGGGCCCCTGGCCGCTGGTCTGCGAGGGGATGGACCGCGCGCCCTTCTTCGTTTGCAGCACCGAGCCGTAGTCGGCGAACATGGTGCGCGCCTCGGTGGCGTCGTCGGAGTAGTCCCAGATGCCGCGACGAAAGAGCGCCGCGCGGTCGCTCAGGTAGCGCGCGAGGCCCCGGTAGAAGTCGGCCTTCTCGCTTCGGCTGCCTCCTTGCGGCATGGCGCGCGCGAAGCCGGTGAGGCCTTCGAGGACCCGATCGCTGCCCGGGTGGAGCTCGAGCGAGAGCTCCATGGCGAAGAGGATCCTCATCCGCCCGAGCTTCCGTATGCGGCGCGCGACCAGCTCCCGCGACGCTTGGCCAAGGCAGCGCCGACGATGAGCCCGCCGGCCAGCACCACGGGAATGGCGCCGATGGTGGGGCTGGGGGCCACGGGCGGTGGCATGGACTTCGGGTCCCAGCTGTAGGCGTAGCCGTGACGAGCCCCGGCCGGTTCGAGGTACGTCGTGCGGAACGCCGGGACGTCGTTCGGCGCCCCGGTGAAGGCCAGCGGCGGGTCCTTGTCGATGTTGGCGTAGCGTGGCGGCAAGGGCTTCGGGGCGGCGGCTTGCGGGGCGGGCTTGGGTTCCGCCGTCCGCGGCGTGAACTCGCTCGCCAGGAGCATGCGCAGGGTGAGCACCGGCTCGCTCGCATATTCGAGGAGGCGCGGCGCCACGTCGTCGGTCATGGTGCGTGTATTGCGCACGTAATAGACGCGCTTCACGCCGGCCTTGGTCAACTGCTGGGCCGAGGGGAGCGTGGCCACGTAGCGGTTGTCGAAATCGAGGGCGGCGTCTACCAGTGGCTTCAGGCGATCGCCGTCGAGGACGAAGAGCGGTGGCGCCGGCGACTTGCGCGCCGCCTCGCGCTCCTTGAGCAGCGGATGGAAGAGCACCAGCGCCGAGAGCGTGTGGTGGCTGGCCACGGTGCCCAGCGGGTGCGGCCAGTTGGGCATCATCAGCACCGGCGAGAAGACCTCGGCGGCGCCGGCGGCAAAGGCCATGGAGTCGGGGCCGGGGAGATCCACGACCAGCGCGCTATCGGCGGCCCCGGTCTCCCGCAGAAGGCGCGCCACCGCGGCCCCGAAGCGGAACGCCTCGGAGAGCGCCGTCGGCGACGTCGCCGCATAGGCATCGGGATAGGGCTGCAT
>JABFRG010001175.1 GCA_013141295.1 Polyangiaceae bacterium | reverse complement strand
GGGCCGCGGTGAGCGATGCCTCTGTATAGGTTTCGTACTCGCAGGCGTGGCGTACATTGGGGACGCAGTTGTCCTGCGTCATGCACTTGAGGCGCGCCGCGTGCAGCTGCGCGCTCTCGGTAGGTTCCGTGAGCGCGCACCAGGCGAGGAACTTGTCTGCGCAGTTGGGCGTCTCGCCACACCCCTGCGAATACGCCTGATAGGTCTCGCAGTGGCTCTTCGCTGCTGCGTCGATACCGGCGTCGCGCGGACGCGCCGCGTCCACGGTGCTCCCGGCGTCGCCCAGCGTCGGAACGACCTCGGTCTTCTCCGTGCTGCACGCGAACGCATGCAGCACGAAGGGAAGCGCAAGAGCGGCAGCTACGCGCCGAATCACGTGGCGTCGGCGGTGCGGGTGGGGCGCTTGGTCCCCTTGCCTGCGGCCTTCGCGCGCTCGTTCATCCGCGCGTCGATCCACTCGGTGAGCGGAGCGGCCACGTAGATGCTGGAGTACGTCCCGGCGACGATGCCGATGACCATGGCCAGGGCGAAGTCCTTGATGACGCCGGTACCCCAGATGAAGAACGCGAGCACCGAGAGCATGGTCGCGCCAGAGGTGAGGATGGTGCGAGACAGCGTCTCGGACACGCTCATGTTGATGACCGTCGCGAAGGACTTGCCCTTGTAGCGCGCCAGGTTCTCACGGATGCGGTCGTACACGACGACCGTATCGTTCATG
Source organism: Polyangiaceae bacterium (assembly GCA_013141295.1). GTDB lineage: Bacteria > Myxococcota_A > Polyangia > Polyangiales > Polyangiaceae > JABFRG01. The sequence continues at coordinate 4,429 of JABFRG010001175.1, read as the reverse complement.
GAGTAACCGACGATGGTGAGCACCGCTGCGATGGTGGAGAGCGTGATCTCCTTCTTCAGCAGGATGAACACCCCGAGCACCACCATGGCGTCGTGGACCGAGGCGATGATGACGCCCGGCGCGAACCGCAGGTCGAAGCGGAACGCCAGGTAGAGCATGATGAACACGATGGCGATGGCCACCGAGTTACGGGCGCTGTCGCGGAGCTGCTTGCCGGCCTTGCCGCCGACCCACTCCACGCGCAGGGCGTGGTCCGGGACCACTTCTTGGCCCAGCTTGTCGCGGAGCGAGTTGATGAGCTCGTCGCCGGTGGACTGGAGCTGGATCTCCACGCGGTGATCGCGCGGGCTGGTCTCCCGCGGGTTCGTCTCGGAGATGCGGAGACGCACGCCTGGCACCGTCTTCACCTGCTCGACGATCTTGGCGATGTCGGGCTTGGTGTCGTAGCGCGTGGAGATCTTGTCGCCGCCGTTGGAGAACTTCACCTCGGTGGCGCGGGCGCCCTCGGGGCACTTCACGGGGTCCAAGGTCTTCTGGTCCTCGGCGTTGCAAAGCGCCTTCACCAGCTCGGCCTTGGTGGCGTCGGTGACGTTGCTCACCTCTTGAACGCGCAAGATGAAGTGGTTCGGGATGTTGTCCTTCACCTCGAGCACCTCGGCGCCCTTGAACTTGCCGGAGCCTTCGACCGCGTTGCGGATGGCCTCGGAGCCGATGGGCTGCTTGAAGCCAATCTCGACCTCGGTACCACCGCGGAAGTCGGTGCCGTAGTTGGGGCCGGGATAGAACATCAAGATGGTGGAGATGATGACCAAGCTGAAGCTCAGGATGATCCAGAACCTCCGCTGCTTCATGAAGTCGTACTGTTTGCCGGGCTTGAAGAACTCCATGACTACACCTTGATCCCCACGCTGAGCTCTTTGACCTTGGCTCCACGCACCCAGTAGTCGAACACCAGGCGGGTGCAGAATACACCCGTGAACAGGCTGGCGATGATGCCCACGATGAGCGTGATCGCGAAGCCCTTCACCGGGCCCGAGCCGTACTGCGCGAGGATGAGGCCGGAGATGAAGATGGTGACGTGACCGTCGAGGATGGAAGAGAAGGCCTTGTCGTAGCCGGCCTCGACCGCTGCGCGGGCGCTGCGACCGGCGCGGAGCTCTTCGCGAATGCGCTCGTTGATGAGCACGTTGGCGTCGACCGCCATACCGATGGTGAGCGCCAGACCCGCGATACCCGGCAGCGTCATGGTGGCGCTGAAGGAGGCCAGGATGGCCATCTGGATGAGCAGGTTGAAGAGCACCGCCACGTCGGCCACGATGCCGGACTTCCGGTAGTAGGCCAGCATGAAGAGGAGCACGAGGCCGGAGCCGCCGAGGGCGCCGATGATGGCCTTGGAGATGGCATCCTCACCGAGGGTCGGGCCGATCTGGGTCTCGGTCTCGAGGGTGATGGGCGCCGGGAGCGCGCCGGAGCGGAGCACCAGCTCCAGCTTCTTCGCGTCTTCCAGCTGCTTCTGCGGATCGCCCGAGCCCATGGTGATGCTGGCGTGGCCGCCGGCGATCTTGGTGCGGATGACCGGCATCGATTGGATGACGTCGTCGAGCACGATGGCGAAGCGACGGCCGGTGTTGGCGCCGGTCACTTCTTCGAAGCGGTCACCGCCGCCGGGCGTGAACGCCAGGGAGACGGAGTATTGGTTGTTGGAGTCGGGCGGCGCGATGTTCGCGTCGGTGATGTCCTGGCCGGTCACGTCGGAGCGCGAGTAGAGGTACCAGGCCTCCCAGCCGATCTCCTTGGTGACGTTGGTGTCTTCGTCGTAGTCGATGCGCGCCTCGAAGCTGACCTGGTGGTCGTCGGGCACGTTCAGCGTCTGGACCCACTTCTTGAAGCGGTCGCGGCACTGGGTCATGGTCTCGTCGTCGCGGCGCTTCATGAACGCGTAGTTGCGCTCGACGCTCTTTCCGGGACCGGCGGGCACGCTCACCTTGTTGATGGTGATGCGCTCGGCTTCGTCGGAGGGCGCGGTGGCGAAGAAGTCGTTCTCCACGTCCACCATCTTGAACTCGAGACGAGCGGTGGTGCGGAGGGTCTCCTTGATGCTCTCGAAGGACTTCTTCTCCTGACCGGGCACCTCGACGATGACGTTCTCGTCGCGCACGGTGACGCTGGCTTCGCGAAGGCCCAGCTCGTCGACGCGGCGGTTGACGGTGTCCTTCGCCTGGTTGACGGCGCGGTCACGAATCTGGGTCTCGACCTCGGCCTTGATCTTGAACGCCACCTCGGTCTCGGTGCCGCCGTTCTGGCGGGCGAGGTCGCTGGTGAACTTCTTGAGGAAGCGCTCGTCGATCTTCGCCTTCATGTCCGCCGCGTCGGTGAACTTCAGGCGAATGAGCGCGGCGTCGTTCTGGGGCGTCGAGACGACGACCTTGTCCTTGAGCTTGTCGAGGGTCTCCATGCGGAGAATGCCGTCGCCCGAGTGGAACCCGAACGCCACCGCGAGGTCGTGCCGCATCTCGTCGGCGAAGTGATCGCGCTTGTCGCGGATCGCCTCTTCCACTTCGACGGTGTACACGAGCCGCGCGCCGCCCTGGAGGTCGAGCCCCTTCACCATGCCGAAGTGGATGCGCTCACGGACGTAGCTCGGGCACGGCAGCTTGCCGCTGCTCATGGTCGACAGCGTCGGCCAGAAGGAGACGAACGCGAGGATGAACGTGCTGGTGACGAAACCCACCTTGGCGCGCCACCCCGGGTCCATCACCGGGAGCATGGAAATCAGCCCCCAGATGGCGATGCACGAGCAGACGACGATGCCCCAGAAGGTATCGGTCCGGAAAAACGCGTACGCGCCACCGAGGGCCGCGAGCGTGACGATGATCGAGTTCCGCTTCGAAGAGTTCATTTCTTGTCGGCTGTTGCCTTGGCTTCTTTGAGATCCGCGAGCGCCTTGTCGTCCTTCGCGGGGGTGGCGGCATCGACCAGCGGGCTGATGCTACCGGGCAGCATCTGCACCGTGATGCCCGGGGCGAGCTTGACCTTGGCGACCTTCTCGTCGATGTCCACGAGCTCGCCGATGAGGCCGGAGGTGGAGACCACGCGCTCGCCCTTCTTCATGGACTTGCGGGCCTCCTGCTCCTTCTTCTGGCGGCGGTTGCTCATGAAGAGGATGACCGCCATGACGGCGAACATCGGGAGCACGGTGTACATCATGCTGGGCGGCGAGCCGGCCGCGGCAGGCGTGGAAGCCGGCTGCGCGGTACCCGCGTTGGTCGCGGGAGCTTGATCGGTTCCGGGTACGTTCTGGAAGAGCAGCATGAGGTTCGCTCCGGGCCACTCCGCCTGCGTTGTGGCGGAGAGCAAATGCATCGAGGGTGTCCCGCAGGCGGGAATTTTCGCGGAGGCAAAAATTCGAGCAGAACTGCGGAGGCAGTACTGCAGGGAACCGCGGGATAGCCCGGGTAATTCCGGGCGTCAAGCTGTGCAGGTGGTCTCGATGGAGACAATGTAGGTTTTGGTGCGCTAGAACCGGCTACGGCGTCGCGTCTTTGGCGCAGCGAAACCCGACCCCCGGACCGGCCTCCAAGGCGGAGCCCCAGTTGCGGGCGGTGGTGCGCGCGAAGGAAGGCGGGAGGAGCCAGCTGCCCCCGCGGAGGACGTGATTGGGGCCCGGATGGGTGGGCGCCAGGCCCACCGGCAACGTCGGCGACACCACGCGCGGCGGGCCGTCGAACACGTCGTCGGTCCATTCCTCGACGTTCCCGGCGAGGTCGAGGACGCCATAGGGGCTCGCGCCGCTGGGGTACGAGCCGACCCGGGCCGGGTGACCATCGGTGCACGTCTTCCCGGTGGCGTCGTGGCGCAGCGTGGCCGCGTAGCCGCAGTGGGACCCGGGAGCGCCCCAGGGGTAGCGGATCGATTGGGTGCCGCGGGCTGCGAGCTCCCACTCCGCTTCTCGAGGCAAGCGCTTCCCCGCGGCGCGACAGAAGGACGCCGCGCTCTCGTAGGGCACGCACGAGATGGGAAGGTCCCGCTCCTTGGTGGGATAGGTGCAGAGCTCGCTGGTCTTCGGTGGCTCCTTGCACGCCTTGCGCTCGACACATGCGCGGTAGGCCTCGACGGTGACCTCGGTGCGGTCGATCCAGAAGGGCGGCACCGTGACCTTGTGCGCCGGGCGCTCGCCCTCGGCGGCGCGCTTGTCGGACGAGCCCATGGTGAAGGTTCCACCGGGCACGCGCAGCATGCCGTCCTTCTCCGGCACCGTCACCCGTACGATCTTGGGCTTCGCGGACGATGCCGCGGCGCTCGCGGTGGGCGCTTGGCCCTCGTCGGGATCGTCGTCGTGGTGCGGCGCTTGCGCGGCAGCGACGCCAACGCCGAGAAGGCAGAAGACAGAGGCAGTGAGGAGCGCCCGACGCATCGCTCAGAGATCGGC
>JABFRG010000024.1 GCA_013141295.1 Polyangiaceae bacterium | reverse complement strand
GCGTCGGCGCGCGACAGCACCACCACGTCGGCATAGCCTATCTGTTCCACCGCGAGATCCTCGGTGGCCAGCACCTCGAGGCGCCCGGCGTCGACCACCGTGACGACGCCGTCGAGCCTGAACGCGTCCGTGCCGCCTCCACTGGCAATCGCACGGAGAACCCCCGCCGGGGATGCCGCGCCCGAGGTCTCCACCAGGATGCGCTTCGGCCGCGGCGCGCGCGAGGCCAGCTCGTGCAGCGCGCGCACGAGCTCGCCCTGGGTCTTGCAGCACACGCAGCCGCCGGTGATCTCCACCAGGGCGCGCACCCGGGCCGCCAGGAGCTCGCCGTCGATGCCCACCGTGCCGTGCTCGTTCACGATGACCGCGACGTCGCCGCGGGGAACGTCGGCGAGCCACCGGTTCACCAGCGTGGTCTTGCCGGCGCCGAGAAAGCCGGTCACCACCGTCACCGGCACTCGCGCGCTCTCCGGTTCCACCATGGGGCGACGCTAGCGAAATTCTCGCGTGAAGCGCGGCCTTTCTCGCTAGAAGGGGGCTCGATGAAGCCTGCGTTTCGATCCTTCCTCGTCGCCGGAGAGCGTCGCCGCGCTGCGTTCGTCGCCGATCTGTCTGCGCCCGCTCCCGAGGTGGACGTGGACTTCCACTACGCCCTCGCGCAAGACGCACCGCCGGGGTGGGTGTCGCTGGGGCCGGCGCCGTGGATGCAGCGGCCGCTGCGGCTCGGACATCTCTCGTCGCGCCTTCCCAACATGCCGCTGCTGTTGCCCTTCGGCCGAAAGCCACGGACGGGCTTTCGCGAGCTCACCACCGCCGATCCGCGGATGTCGCGCCTCTGGGGCCGCTTCTCGGTCGACGTCCCGGTGGCCATGGAGCGCGACGCCAAGCTGGTCGGCGAGCGCATCTTCGGCCGCCCCGACGCCGGCTACCGGGTGTTCATCATGGAGGACGGTGATCGCTACGCCATCCGCGCCATGTGCATCTTCGCGGTGAAGGACTCCGTCGGCTACGTGATCGAGCTGCTCCACGACCGCACCCTGGAAGGCATGCGCGACGGCTCGCACGTCCTCGGTCTCGCGCTCCGCGCCATGAGCGACGCCGGCGCCACCGTCGCGCGGGCCACCTCGCTGGCGCGCTCCGGAACGATGCCGCTCTTCCTGCGTCACGCGTTCGTGGGGGCCCGGGCCGATGCGCACGTGATTGTGCGGGCGGTCGATCCCGCGCTGGCCGATCTCGTGACCAATCGCGAGCGCTGGTACCTCAGCTACCTCGATCTGGAGGACCCGGGCTGAGCAGGTGCCGTCAGAAGCGCCAGCCCATCCCGAGATCCGCGGAGAACGGCCACTGCCCGAGCATCATGGCGTCGAACATCGCCACGCCGACCGGCGAGCGCGACCAGACCAGGCTCGCGGAGCCAAAGAGCGCCACGCGTCTCGAGAGGTCGACACCGAAGGCCAGGCCGAACGGAACGCGTGTGTTCCCGCCCGCGAGCCAGCCATCGCGCGGACCGCGCACGCCGGTGACGCCGGCGGGATACCGATCGTCGAAGGCCTCCTGAACGACCGCGCCGTGGTGAACGTACGTGGCGAGGCCCTGCCGGAGCGCCACGAACGGCGAGAGCGACCACCACTCGAAGGAGAGTGACGGTGCCAGCGTCACCTGCAGGTCGAGGCCCAAGGAGGTGTTGAGGATGCCATGCTGCGCCCCGAGACGGGTCTGCGCGTCGAGCACCAGCGCGAACCAACGAACGCGCACCAGCTCGCCCGCTGCCCGAATGCTGGTGCGGAAGGCCGGGTCGGCCAGCCACACCAGGATCGGAATCTCCAGGCCGGCGCCCACGAGGATGCGCCGTCGCGGCCAGGGCGTGGCGACTCGATGAATGTAATCTGCACTCACCGTGAGCCACGCGTTCGATTGCAGCGTTCCAGCCACCATGTCGTCTCGGGCTGCCGTTCGGTCGGGACGGCTGGCCTCGTGAATCGCCACCGCGTCGGCTCGCCGCGCCGTCGCCGCTGCGCCGAGGAGCAGGGAGCCCGTCATCGCAGCGGTCGTCGCCCAGGTCTTCACGGGCCGATCCTCGCGGGCACCCCAGCGGGCTTCAAGAATGCGCGGAGCCCGGCCACCAACACGTCGAGCTGTTCCGTGAGGATGCGATGGCTCGAGCGCGGAATGTGGAGCAAGCTCGCGTGCGGAAGGACCGTCAGGTTGGTCTTCTTCTGGAACTCGGTACCGATGGGACTGCAGTCGGTACCCACCAGGAGGATCTCGCCCGAAAAGCGGTCGATACCTCGGGTGAAGTCGTAGGACGCGATGGACGCACCGTCGAGGATCGAGCGCTCCCACTCGATGACCGCGAGCGCGCCGGGGCGCCACACCGGCCACTCCGGGTTCGGCTGACCGGGGCAGTAGAAGTGCCGGATCTCGGACCGCGACATGGCCAGCATCTGGTAGTCGAGCCCCTCGTGGTCGACGGGCATGTACTCCGAGCCCCACACCATCTGGAGGTAGCCTGGGGCCAGCAGATCGAGGGCCAAGCCTGCCTCCCGCTGGAACGCGCCGGTGAGCCCCGGGGGCTCGATGAGAATCGCCTGGTAGACGGCCTCCGGGTGCGCCGCCAAGTACTCGGTGGCGATGGCCGCGCTCCACGAGTGCCCGAGCAGCGTGATGGGCCGATTCGGAGAGACCTGCTGGCGCACCGCTTCGATGGACGCCGTCATCGCCGTGAAGCCGAGGTCTTCGGCGCCGACTCGCTCGGAGAGGCCATTGCCGGGGAGGTCGTACATGACCACGTGGTACGCGTCCGCCAGGACCTTCAGCGGCAGGTACGCGCGTATGTCCGATGCCGATCCGGGCAGGACGAGGAGCACCGGCTTGCTGGCGTCGCCGAAGGTGCGCACGTGAACACGTCGCTTCGCGCCGCGAAGCACGATGTTCATCCCGGGCAGGTTGGGGTCCTGGTCGACGGTTGGCGGAACGAGCGTGCCGGGGCTACTCGCGTCGATGCAGCTCGGCTCGACGCCCAGCAGCAGCAGACCCAGCACGAACATCATCCGCGCCCGCAAGGGATGCAACAAGGCGCAACGGCTGCGCTCGGTACGGGGCGATTCGAGCGCGTGAGCGAGGGAAAAGGGCGATCGCCAACGCATGCTCGCTGCCCCTCAGCAATGTGCGTGCCCCCGGCTCACAAGTATCGGTACCGCGCCCCCCACCGGCCAACCGCAGCCCCTGAAAGGGGCTGCGGCGCGTCGCGTAAGATTCGAACTTACGACCTTCGGCTTCGGAGACCAACGCTCTATCCAGCTGAGCTAGCGACGCGAATAACCCAGGGTTTACACGACGATTGCGGGGGTTGTCCAGGGGCGTCTACGGCGGCCGATTCTTGCCACTGGATGAAAGGTTCTTCGGGAACACATTAACTGCGCGTAATCAGGCAATTCGTTTGCAATACTTCCCTGGTGGGACGTTTTCGCAAGGCTCGCGCTCCTCTCGCCCTCGTGCTCGCGACCGCGAGCCTGCTGGCCGTTCCGCGCGCCGCTTCGGCCCGCAATCGAGGACGGGGCGCAGGCGAGGTCTCGCTGCGGCTCACGCTCCAGCACATGCCGTCGTTGCCCGCGGGATCGCTGCGTGGGAGCAACAGCACCGATCTGCGCTTCTATCCCGAAGACGCCAGCATCCCCATGGGCAACCCCATGACCTTCGTGGGGCTCGAGGGCGGCTTCGCGTTCACGCTCGACGACCGCTGGGTGCTGCCGTTCCTCTCGGTGGGCGTCTACGCGCCGGTGGGCCCCATGCCCGACGTGCTCAGCAACATCGCCGGTTCGGTGGTGCGCGTCTCGCCCTCCACCGGCTATCGCGTCGACGCGAGCTTCCTCGGGCTCGGCTTCCGGCAGAACGATCGCCGGTTCTCCTACGGCTTCCGCATCGTGCCGTACATCGCGTTCATGCCGTCGCTCAGCACCGCGGTGCTCGAGGGCAACGCGTTCACGCCGCTGAGCGGCACGCGCGTCATCTGGGGCGCCGTGCGCTTCGAAGGTGAGGCCTGTCGGCGTCTCGATCCCTATCGCCGGGCGTGCCTGGTGGTCACGCCCAGCATCTTCGAAGGGCGCTGGCTCAACGGCCTCGCGCTGTCCTTGAAAGTGGAGCTCGGATCATGAAGCACGCTCGCTCGCTCATCGCCGTCGCGCTCGCCGGGCTCGCCGCGCTCGCCCTCGGTGGATGCTGGCAAACCAGCGACGTCGTTCGCAGCGATGCGCTCGCCGAAGGCACCGCCCTGCCCAAGCGCGCGGGCACCGTGGTGGTCGATGGCTGCGGCCTCGACGCCTGGCAAGACGCGACGCTCGCGGCGCCTGCGACGCGTCGGGTCGTGCAGATCGTCCTCTTCCTGTGCCTGGTGCCGCGCGCCAACGGTGAGGTGGGGCCGAGCGATCCTAGCGCCCTCGGCGAGCTCACTCGGGTGGTCACGCAGCTCCGCGCCCAAGGCTACCGCGTGCACCTGGGCGTGAGCTTCACCGACGAGACCGGTGCCCGCTACGACGGCGCGCAGACCGGAGCCTTCCTCGCCGACATAAGCCTCCGCACCGCCTGGGTCGCCGCGCTCGGGCAGCGGGCCCGCCTGGCCGACGGCCTGGAGATCGATCTCCAGAAGCTCGACAACGCCGCGCGCCCCTCGGTCACCGCCTTCATGGGCGAGCTTGCGCAGGTGGTGCGGCCGGGGGCCAAGCTGGGTGCGCTCCTCCCGCCGTCGGTCACCACCCCCAGCGATCTGCCCGGCGGCGACGCCTTCGACGTGCCGCTGCTGGCCCAGCGCACCGACCTCTTTCGCATCATGACCCTCGATTTCTCCGAGCAAGCGCCGGGGCCCACCATCGACACCGGCTGGGCGGTCGACGCGGTCAAGCTCGCGCAGAAGATGGCGCCGGGGCACCCGGTCGACATCTCGTTTCCGCTCTATGGCGTCGACTTCGGTCCCAAGGGCCCGCGCGGCGTGAGCTACCTCGAGGCGCGCGGTCTCTCGGCGGCCCTCCGCGCCTCGCAGGCGGAGCGCACCGCCGCCGGTACGCTCCACTTCGGATATCAGGCCGCCACCGGAGAGGGCCACCAGGTGTGGTACGACGACGCGAGCTCCACCGGCCTCGGGCTCTCGCTCTGG
>JABFRG010000461.1 GCA_013141295.1 Polyangiaceae bacterium | reverse complement strand
GGGCACGAAGGTCCAGGTGCCCATCGCCGGCATGGTCTGCGGCGACGGGAGCCCCACCGGCATCTCGGTGAACCCCTCGGCCACGCCCGGCGCTCCGCTCTTCGTGTTCCTCATGGGCGGCGGAGCGTGCTGGAGCGACTTCACCTGCCTCGGCAACGCCGCCGACAACGTCAGCCAGACGGTGGACGGACCGGCCATCGCCGCCGACATCGCGACCCTCCCCTTGCTCTTCGATCGCACGCGCACGGACGGCGCATTCCGCGATGCGAGCTACGTCTTCGTGCCCTACTGCACCGGCGATCTCCACGCGGGCAACGCCCGGCGCGACTACCAGTTCCTCACCAAGAAGCTGACCATCGAGCATCGCGGCGCGCGGAACGTCGAAGCCTTCTTGCCCCGAATCGAGGCCACCTTCCGCCCGAGCAAGATCATCCTGGGCGGCGCGAGCGGCGGCGGTTTCGGCGCGCTGCTCAACTACCACCGTTTTCGCGCGACCTTCGCTTCCACGCGCATCGATATCCTCGACGACTCGGGAACGCCGGTGCAACCGACGGGCACCCTGTGGGCCGACATGCAGAGCGCCTGGAACCTGGTGATACCTGCAGCCTGCACGGGTTGCACCGGCAGCGCCCCCGCCGTGCTGCGCTATCTCGATGCGCAGATGGGCCCCACCGCGCGGCTGGCGCATCTCTCGTACACCCAGGACCAGGTCATCCGCGGCTTCACCGGCAACCTGGTGCCCGCGCTCTTCGAAGCCGACCTCGGCACGCTCCGCAACGGCATGGCGGCACGGCAGCGCATGTTCTTCGTGGGCGGCACTTCGCACGTGCTCACCAACAAGGCGCCGCTCCCCACCACCCAGGCGGGCGTCGACGTCGCCACCTGGCTCCGGCAGTTCGCGAGCGACGATCCCGCCTGGGCGCACCAGGGCCCCTGAGCAGGAAGGGTTTGCCGATGGGCCCTTTCCTCGCGGCGCGGCTCCGCGTTGGCTAGCCTTTGCGGATGCTGAATCGATCGGTCGTGGTGGCTGCGGCCCTTGGAGTGGTGCTGGGCGGTGGCGGCGTCGCCGGGTTCATGGCCCTCACCAAGAAACCCGAGAAGGTGCGCCCGGATACCGCTGCCCCGGCGAAGAGCGGCGCAGACGACGACGAGGACGTCGAGGCCGCCAACGCGAACCTGGTGCGGTCCCTCGCCGAGTGCAACCGTCGCCTGGGCGATCTCGGTCAGAAGCGCGTGGAGCCGATGGCGAGCGCGCCAGCCTCCGATCCGTCCCAAGGCGGCTCTCGCCGGGGCGGCCGCGGACGGGAGCCGCAGCAGGTGGACTGGGATCGCCACGCCGCCGACGGCACGGTGCCCTATCGAATCCCGTGCATTCGCGACACGCCCTTCGTGCCGTCGACGCGGCAAGCCGATCGCCTGGGTCTCGCCCCGCAAGACGTGGAGGTATTGAAGGAGGCGTACAAGAGCTCCAACGCCCGGGTGATGGCCGATCTGGTGCCCCTCTGCGCCCAGGTGGTGGGCACCAAGGAAGTCGCCGAGAAGATCGGGCCCCAGGCCTGCATGAACGCCATCATGGACAGCGCCCGCAAGCAGAGCCCGGAGAAGACCAAGGAAGCCCTCTCGCGGGTGGCGGAGGTGAACGGCGGCAAGCGCCCGGCGCCCGCGAGCACCCAGGGCGCGCTACCGGTGGAGGCGCTCATGCTGGCCTTCACCAAGGAGCAAAAGGCCTTCGAAGCCGACCTGGCCGCCAAGCTCGGACCGGAAGAAGCGCGGCGCTTGGCGAACGCGCGGGGCCTCTGCAGCGAGCGGGGAACGGCCCGCGCCGGTGCGCCCCCGGCCGAGCCCGACCGCTGACATCCTCCAGCAACCACCACGATTTGGCCTTTTCCGAGCAGTCTCGGCAAAATGCGCCCGGTGCGATCGCAGAGCACACTCACGGTGATCCTGGGCGCCGCAGCAACGCTGCTGGTGATTCTCACGTTCGTGTGCGTTTCGAACCACGGCGCCGCGGTCGCCGCGGCCCTCACCGAGTCGCAGCCGCCGCGCTACCTGCCACTGGAGCCCACCGAGCCGTCCTGCGACGTGTATCCGAGCGGCCCTCGCAACGACGGAGCGACGCCGATCGTCTACGTGTCCGGGGCCTTTCCCGACGACGCCAGCCGGGCGCGCATCATCGAAGCCGCGCAGCGAGCCTTTCCCGGCGCGGCCCTCAAAGACGCGACCACCATCGTGGTCTCCGCCAAGAACCGCCCCTGGCTCTCGCACATGCCGGCCTTCGTGGAGCAGCTCCCCAAGCTGCGTGAGCCGGCCATCCACGCGTTCGGCGAGAACGTCCGCGTCTCCGGCAGCACCGACGCCGAGGCGCAGCGAACCGCGGTGGTGGCGGCCATCCGTTCCGGCGTGGGCCCGGGCGAGGTCATCGACGCCATCTCCGTCCGCACCAAGGCCGAGCAGGCGCAGACCGCGGTGAACACCTTCCTCGAGTCGCACGTCATCGAGTTCGAGTCGGGCAGCAACCAGCTCACCGACAACGGCCGGACCACGGTGCTGGCGTTCGCGCGCATCCTGCTCAAGGAGGACGCCAGCCTGCGCCTCGAGATCGACGGCCACACCGACAATTCCGGCACCGTCCTCGGCAACCGCAAGCTCTCCGGCGATCGCGCGAGCGCGGTGAAAGACGTTCTGGTGGAAGCGGGCATCGCCGACTACCGCATGACCACCCACGGCTACGGGTCCGAGCGGCCGCTGGCCGACAATGGCACCGACGAGGGGAAGAAGAAGAACCGGCGCATCGAGATCCACGTGAGGTAGGCATGTCGTCGATCGTCTTCGCCATCACCTTTCTGTGCCTCTTCTTCGCGGCCGTCATCGGTTTCGTGGCGGGCCTCCTCATTCGCAGCTACGCCACCCCGCGCACCCGCGTGGGCGGCGGCGCTGGCGAGGCCGACACCCGAACCCTGCGCCTCATGGAAGTGAGCGCCGCGGAGGCGCGCAAGGAGCTGGCGGAGCTCCGGGCGACGGTGCAAGGGCTCCGGAGCAGCGTCGAGGAGCTGGGCGTCCCCGAGTCACTGAAGAAGCTCGCGCTGCTCGATGCCATGTGGAACAAGCTCGGGCTCCTCGAGGTCATCTCCGGGCGGGTCGGTCCCATCGAGCACAAGATCGCGCTGGTGGAGCCGATCCTCGCCAAGCTCGATGCCCTCGACGGCCTGCAGAAGCTCGATCCCTTGGCCGAGCGTCTCGGCATCCTCGAAGGCAAGCTCGACGGCCTCGGCGAGAAGATGGGGCAGCTCGCGCCCCACGCCGCGGTCACGAGCGTGGCCTGGAAGCTCGAAGCGCTGGAGACGAAGCTCGTCGGCCTGCCAGCCGCCGCGCCGACAGCCTCCGTCCCGCTTCCGGAGCCGCAGCCGCCGCCTTCCCGTAGCCCCTCGCAAAGGCCCCGGAAAAAGACCTGACGCCCATCCGCTGCCCACCTTTGACGATATGTAGGCAAGCACACCAAGCTTGACCTCGGGTCCAAAGGAGACAAATGAGGGGCAGCGCACGGTCGCCCACACTTCCTTTCACGGGCTCATCGTTACCGGCGCACGAGGAGACACAAACATGCGCAAGACGTCGTTCGTACTTCTATTGGGCCTCGCGGCCTGCGGTGGCGAAGAGCAGCCGGCCAAGGGCCCGGAGAACACCGCCGCCAAGGTCGAGACCAAGCCGGAAGTCGCGCAGCCGACGACCACCGCCGCTCCGGAGACCCCGGCCGCCCCCAAGGCGACCCTCGCGGAGCTCCAGGCCAAGGGCCTCGCCGCCACCTACGAAGCGCTCAACGCGCACGACGCGAAGAAGCTCGCCGCGCTCTACACCGAGAACGCCACCTTCAAGTCCGCCGGCGCCCCCGACACGACCGGTTCCGCGACCATCGAGAAGCACGTCGGCATGCTCTTCAGCAGCATCCCGGACCTCAAGGTCGTCCCGAACTTCGTGTTCACCACGGGCGACGTCACCATCGTGCAGTACGCCCTCAACGGCACGCACAAGGGCGACATGGGTCCGTTCAAGGCCAGCAACAAGCCCGTGGGCTGGCAGGCCGCCACCGTGCAGTGGTGGAACGAGGCCGGACAGATCAAGGAAGAGCACCTGTACTGGGACATGAACACCATGCTCTCCCAGATCGGCGTCTCCAAGCAGAAGGGCCCCGGCGTGCCCACGCTCGGCACCAAGGCCGAGATGTTCACGGCCAACGGCAGCGAGGCCGAGACCAAGAACCTCGCCACGCTCAAGGGCTTCTACGGCGCCTTCGAGAAGAAGAGCGCGCCGGACTTCCTGGCAGTGTGGGGCGACGCCAGCGAGTGGCACGACAACACCACCGAGAAGGTGTCCAAGGGCAGCAAGGACGCGAAGGCCTACTTCGAGATGAACGCCAAGGGCTTCCCCGACGCGAAGGTGACCATCAACAACCAGTGGGGCATCGGCGACTTCGTCGTCACCGAGACCACCATGACCGGCACCCACAAGGGCACGTTCATGGGCATCAAGCCCACGGGCAAGGCCGTCAACCTCCAGGGCGTCGACATCGCGCTCGTGAAGGACGGCAAGCTCGTGAAGGGCTGGAGCTTCGGTAACTCGCTGCAGGCCGCCGAGCAGCTCGGCCTCCTCCCGAAGCCGGGTGGCGAGACCAAGCCCGCCGGCGACAAGAAGCCCGAAGCCCCCAAGAAGGCCGAGACCAAGCCCGCTCCCAAGAAGTGAGCGCGTAACGCGCCTTCTGGCGTGACGAGACGCGGCGTGGAGGAAGCTCCATGCCGCGTTTTCGTTTGTCGGTTCACGCGTCCCTGTGAATCCCCGTTCTCGCGCCGCGAGATTCCTCAATGAAGTCGAATGGCGGCAGGTGCTGGGAGGGCGGTACGTGGCTTGCTCGTGCACTCGGGCCCGCCTCCCCCAAGCCCAGAGGAATTGCATGAACATGAAGTCGCTCTCGTCGGTCTCGTTTGGTCTCGGCCTCGTCGCGATGCTCGCCACCGCCAGCGGTTGCAGCAGCAAGGCCTCCACCGACGACGCGCTGAACAAGCTCAAGTCGCCGACCGGCTCCTTCACCGAGGGCAATGGCTCGGCGGCGCTCGGCGGCTACAGCGGTGCGAACAGCGACTCGAACGACTTCCAGAG
>JABFRG010000365.1 GCA_013141295.1 Polyangiaceae bacterium | reverse complement strand
GTGGCGGTGACCCGCGTCACGCCGGCGCTCACCGTGCCCAAGCCCGTCCTCACCGCCAAGCCTCGGGGCCGCGTGGTGCGCATCGGGGAGATTCGACCGGCGGAAGGATGTCTCGTCTCCGTCGACGGAGAAGGTGCCCGCGCCGCGACCTCCGGGCTCACCCTCTCGCTCGACGAGAAGGAGCACCAGCTGGTGTTCAGCTGCAAGGGCGAGCTGTGCATCCGGCAGACTCGAACCGTCGGTGCCGGCGAGAAGGACGAGACCCTGGCGTCGGTTCAGCTGGAGCTCAAGCCGTCGGTGCTCACCATCGAAGGCGATGCCTCGCACAAGTTCCAGATGGCAGGAAATCCCGGTATGCTCCGCGCGGGCGTCGCCATCAGCATCCCCATTCGCAGCAACGACCAAGCGACCGTGATCACCGACCTCGAAACCGGCGTCACCCGCACGGTGTTCCTCCGGGCCGGCGGAGATCAGAAGGTCACGTTCTGAGACGGCGGCCGGCGGTTTCCGGTATTCTTTCGCTCCGGTGAGCTTGCCTCCGTCCCTCCAGCTGTTCCCGCCGCGCTCGTGGCCTGGCCACGTCCTGGGCGTGCTCGCCCTGCTCCTGGGCTTGCTGGCAAGTGCCCCGGCGTGGGCGGCGAGCGACATGGCGGAGTTCGAGAAGGCCCGCGCCGCCTACGTGAGCAAGAACTACGAAGACTGCGAGACGCGCCTCCACGCGCTGCTCGACCCCGATAACCCGCGCCTCAAGGACCCGGTGCTCATCGGCCAGGCGCGCATGTACTACGGCGCCGCGCTGGTGCAGCGGGGCAAGAACGCCGAAGCCCAGAAGACCTTCGAGGCGCTTCTGCTGGGCGATCCCCAATACGATCCCGATCCGCTGACCTTCTCCGGACCGGTGCTGGAGGTGTTCTACGATACGCGGCAGCAGCTGCGCGAACGGCTCGCGGCCAAGGCCCAGGAAGACGCGCGCAAGGCGGCCGAGAAGCGCGCCCAAGAAGAAGAAGAGAAGAAGAAGGAAGCCGCCCGGGTGAAGCGCTTGATGGAGCTCGCCACGGAGGAGCACATCACGTCACGGAGCTCGCGCTTCGTCGCGTCGCTGCCGTTCGGCATCGGGCAGTTCCAGAATCGTCAGCCGGCCCTGGGATTCATCCTGCTGGGTGCCGAGGCCGCGCTGGTCCTGGGCGCGGTGGTCACCATCCCCATGCGCATCGATGCCGACGACAGCGCGAACGCCGAGCTCTTGCGCGGCAACGCCACCAAGGCCAACGACTACCACACGCGCGCGCTCAACATCACCTACGCCAACTGGGCCTTCGTGGGCGCCTTCGCCTTCACGGCGGCGGTGGGCATCCTGCAAGCGCACATCTCGTTCGTGCCGGAGTTTCGCGAGCGGCGCACCCGGCCCTTGCCGCCGCTGGGCAAGCTCGCGCCCTACCTGGTTCCGTCGACGAACGGCGGACAGCTGGGGCTCTCCGGCGCGTTCTGATCAGAGTGCCCGGCGCACGAAGATGTCTTCGAGGGTCTCACGCCGCGGCGTGACGCTCTCCACCCGCGCGCCGGCCGCGAGCGCGTGACCGAGGAGATCGCGCACTGCTTCGTCGCCCTCGACCTCGTACACGCACACCGCACCGACGTGCCGCGGGGCGTGCTTCTCGGCCAGCTGCTGCGCAAGCGGCTCGGAGACGTCGGCCAGCGAGATCTCGAAGCGCCGGCTGTCGTTACCGAGCAGGTCGTGAATGCTGCCGGCCACCACCACCTCGCCGCGGCGAAGGATGCACACCCGGTCGCAGAGCATCTCCACGTCGCTGAGAATGTGGCTCGAGAAGAACACGGTGCGGCCGGCGGCGCGCTCCTGCACGATGAGATCGCGTACCTCTTTCCGTCCGACCGGGTCGAGGCCGCTCATGGGCTCGTCGAGGATGAGCAGCTCGGGATCGTGCACCAGGGCGGCGGCCAGGCCGACCCGCTGCAGCATGCCCTTGGAGAGGGCGCGCACTGCGCGATCCTGGGCGTAGGCCACCGCGGTCTTGGTCAGCGCTTCTTCCACGCGGTTCGTCAGCTTGGCTCCGGAGAGCCCGTTGAGGCGCCCGCAGAGGGTCACGAACTCGCGCGGCGTGAGGTACGGGTAGACGTACGGGTTCTCCGGAAGAAAGCCCACGCGACCCATGGCTTCCGGGGAGGGGATGGGCTCGCCCAGCAACGTCGCCTTGCCGCGGGTGGCCGCGATGAGCCCCGTGAGCATCTTGATGGTGGTGGTCTTGCCCGCGCCGTTGGGGCCCAGAAAGCCGAAGATCTCGCCGCGCCGGACCTCGAAGCTGACGCCGCGCACGGCCTCCACCTTCTTGCCGCTGAAGGGCTTCTTGAAGGTCTTTGCGAGGTCCTCGACCCTGAGAACGATGTCCGCCACGCCTCTCTTCTACCACATGGGCCATGCGCGGCGCATCGCCTGGCACGAAGGCGGACCTCTGCCACAATGAGCACGATGCGAGGTTCCACCCCATGACCGCCTACCGCACCGACAGCCCCGCCCTGAGGGAGCGCGTGGAAGGCCTGCGCCGGGAGCTCGCGCTGGCCCAGGAGGAGGCCGCGCGCCTGGAGACCGCGCGGGCCCGCGCGCGTGCCCTCGAAGAGGAGCTCCGGGACGCCGAGACGGAGCTCGGGCGGCGCCGATTGCCGCGGCTCCAGGAGCTGCAGATCCTCGTCCCCTGCGAGGTCGCGTGGGATTCCATGACCGGGAGCGAGACGTCGCGCTTCTGCGGCGATTGCCAGAAGCAGGTCTACAACCTCTCGGCCATGTCGGAGCGCGAGGCCCAGGGGTTCCTCGAGAGCGTGGCCATGCAGGGCGCCTGCGTGCGCTTCTACCGCCGCCCGGACGGAACCGTCATGACCGCCGAATGCGACGTTGCCGGGGCTGCTCGCCGTCGCCGCCTGCGCATCGGCGCCGCGGCGCTCGCGCTCACCTCGCTCGGCGCCGGGTTGACGGCGTCGCTACTGCCGTCTCCGCCCGTTCTGGTCGAGCACGGGGCCCGGTGGGCGAACGACACGGCGAGGACGGAGCTCCCCCCGGCACCTCTCGGTGACCCCTCGACCAAGGCGGCGCAACCGGACGGCGCGGGACGCCGAGGCGGATGGACCATGGGCGCGTATCGGGTGCCACCGCGACGGGGAGGCCTGCCGCGGTGGGTTCCGTAGCTCGTCCGGCTCAGCTCTCGGTGCGGCCGGCTTCCGAGTGCGGGGCCGCGTCCTTGGGCCCGCCGCTGCTGTATTCGTGGAGCTTGTACTGGATCTTGCGCGTCGACATACCGAGGACCATGGCGGCCTTGGACGTGGAGCCGCCGCAGGCCTCGAGGGTCTTCAAGATCGCGTAGCGCTCGATCTCGTCGATGGTGGAGCCGGGGATGGTGGGCGGGCCTTCGCGTCGCTCTTCCGGGACGACGGAGCCGGGGAGATGACGCCGCTCGACGACCGGCCCGTCGCACAGCACCACCGCGCGCTCGACCGCGTTCTCGAGCTCACGAACGTTGCCCGGCCAGCCGTAGGCGGAGAGGGCTTCCAGGGCTTCGTCGGAGAAGCTCTCGATGACCTTGCCGTTCTCGGTGGCGTAGCGGCTGAGGAAGAAGCTCGCCAGCGGTGCCACGTCGAGCGGGCGCTCACGCAGCGGGGGGATGTCCACGGAGATGACGTTGAGCCGGTAGAAGAGGTCTTCCCGGAACGTGCCCTTGGCGATCTCCGCCCGGAGATCGCGGTGCGTCGCCGCGAGGATGCGCACGTCGACCTTGAGCGTTTCGTTGCCGCCCACCCGCTCGAAGGAGCGCTCCTGCAGCACGCGCAGGAGCTTCACCTGGGTGCCGAGCGGAATCTCGCCGAGCTCGTCGAGGAAGAGCGTGCCGCCGTCGGCCTGCTTGAAGCGCCCCTCGCGGCGGGCGACCGCGCCGGTGAAGGCGCCGCGTTCGTGACCGAAGAGCTCGCTCTCGAGGAGTGACTCCGACAGTGCCGCGCAGTGGAGGCGCACGAAGGGCTTGTCGGCCCGGGGCGAGGCCGCGCAGATGGCCTCGGCGATGAGCTCCTTGCCGGTGCCGCTCTCGCCGGTGATGAGCACGCTGGCCTTGCTGGGGCCGATCTGCTTCACCAGCTCCAGCACCGCCAGCGTCTTCGGATCGCCCGAGACGATGTGCTTGAAGGCGTTGCGCTCCCGGAGCTTGTCGCGAAGGTGACGCGTCTCCTGCAGCAAGCGCGCCTTTTCCATGGCGCGCTCCACCACCGCCGAGAGCGCCTCGAAGTCGAGGGGCTTCGTGAGGTAGTTCTCGGCGCCCTTCTTCACCGCCTGCACCGCGCTGGTGATGCTGCCGAAGGCGGTCATCACCACGAAGACGGCCGACGGGACGTAGGCTCGCGCCTTCTCCATGAACTCGAGACCGTCGAGGCCGGGCATCTTGAGGTCCGTCAGGATGACGTCGGGGACGAACTCGCCCAGCTTGCCCAGGGCCTTGAAGCCATCGGCCGCGGTCTCCGTTGCGTAGCCTTCGTCGTGCAGGATCTCGCTGAGTGCGGCCCGCGCGTTCGCCTCGTCGTCGACAATGAGAATCCGTCCTCGTGACGCCATGCACCGCGTTCTAGCACTCCCCTCTGCCTTGCGGCGCGGACTTCGTTCGCCCCTGCGACCGGCGGTTTTTGCGCAAATAGTCCGGCTTTCGCCCTCGCGCGGCGGAGCTCGTCGGTCCGTGACCTCGGGGATCGCGACGCCGCCGCCAAACCGCAATCCCGGTCGGCGCAGCCGTTGCGCAGACTGGCGCCGGGAACCTCCCTTTGGTGGTGCCTGAGGGACCGAAAAAAGAGCCTTCGCTCAAAAGTGGCACCAAGTGACCAATTGTCCGAGAGTTTCGTGGTTCCGCACCCAACCCAAGGGGTGTTACAACTCCCGGCGCGCCTTTTTCGAGGGAATCCAATGAAACGAACATCGCTTTACCTGCTTGCTCCGCTCGTTCTCGCATTCCCACAGGCGGCCTTCGCCCAGGCCGCATCGGTCTCCGGCGGAGCCTCCGTCGGGCCCAACGGCGCGGGCACGTCGACCGCCGCGGGTGCTGCGCCCGCCAGCGGGGCCACGCCGCTCACCGCCGAGGAGGCGCAGGCGCAATGGGCCGACCGCGAGCAGAAG
>JABFRG010000317.1 GCA_013141295.1 Polyangiaceae bacterium | reverse complement strand
GCGCGATGGGGCTTGCGCCGGCCGGCGCGGCGTCTCCGTCGCTCCGGAGGCGCGAGGCCTCGGCAATCCCGAAGCCGTGGCCCGGGTGGAAGAAGAGCACCGCGTCGCCGACGCCGCCGCCCGCCAGGGAGACCACGGCCCCCGGCCCGCTCTGGACCACCAGCCCGCCGGCGTTCACCCGGAGGTGATCGAACCGATGCGCGCCGTCACCGAGCTCGGTGCTCTCCACCACGCTCTTGGGCTCCGTGCCCTTCGGATCATCGAGAGCCTGGTCGCTCCGTAGCGTGAGGTAGAAGAAGTCCCGGGCGTCCCGGTGGATGTACTGCGGGAAGTTCATGTGGCCCATGGACTTGATCATGCGGCGGGTGCGGAACCGCAAGAGCTCCTTGCCGTCGGCGAGGGGCTTGAGCTCGCCCTCGCTCTCCCAGCTCGCGTCCAGGTTGCGTCCGAGCGGTCGAACATCGGATGCATTCTGCACGTGATAGAATTCGAAGCCGCACAGGCCCGGGTTCATGTCCAAATGGATGCCGTAGGTGCAGCGGGCGCGCAGCATGCCGTTGGCGAGCGCTTCGGGGCTCACGTCGATGCCGTAGAAGTAGCCGACGAAGCCCTCTTCGGTGAGGCAGATGCCGCTGCGGGTGGTGTGGATGTTGTCGGCCCAACCCTCGGGCGTTCCGCCCCACCAGGTGCGGCCCCAGGGGTTGTATTTCCCGTCCTGCACCAGCGCCGTCATGTTCTGGCGAAAGCTCCAGACGTCGGCGGGAACGTCGCCGTCCTTGGGCCAGGTGCCGAAGGCGGTGCTGCCGTTCGAGAGCTCCATCACGGTGGCGGCGTAGGGCTTCGGTGGCAGGTACGAGACGCCGCCGGCCTTCATGCCGTAGTCGCCGTGCACCGCCTGGAAGCCGCCGTTGAATCCCGCGACGAAGCGCGGCAGCACGTCGCGCGAACGCGGTACCAGGCCGGGGCCCGCCTCGCCGGTCGCGCTCTTGGGCTCCACGGTGCCGGCCTCCATGTGCAGCGCGATACGCCGCGGGTCCCACAGGGTGGCGTAGATGCGCGTGACCGGGCGCTCCTTGTCGGTGCGCACGTAGGTGATCGCGAAGGCGGAACCCGCGCCCGGCGGCAGGAACGGATCACCGTCGAGCGCCACCCACTGGCCTTCGCCCTTGAGCGGCGGGCTGAGCATGGGCGCCAGGCTCGCCGGTGGGAACGCGGCGACCTTGATGGCGGTGGCGGCGCCGGCGTCGGTCTTGGGTGGAGCCGGGGTCGCGGAGGGACCTGCGGCAGCCGGGAGCGAGCCCATGTCGTCCACCGCGGTCTCCTCACCGGTGCCGCTCGTGAGCTTGCTGCGGGCGAAGTCGAGGGCGGTGAACGCGACGGCTTTCACCCACTGCATGCGATCGTCGCCGAACCAGCTGGCGTTGCGGACGCGATCGACGGCCCAGTTCACCAGCGCCGGCGGGCGCGCTCGCTCGTAGGGGCTCAGGCGCAGCACGCCGCCCGCGACCTGGAGATCCTCCTCCACGCGAAAGGTGTCCTCGCCGCTGCGGATGAGCAGCGACCGTCCGTCGAAGCGCAGCGCGACGTCGCGCCGGGGCGCGTCGAAGTCGAGGACGTCGTGGGTGATGCCCGAGGCGCGGCCGGTCTCCTGCAGCTGGGTAATTGCATTCTGCATGCGTTCCCGTCGCGTGAAGTCCGCCGGGGCCGGGTGGCCTCGGAGATCGAGACGATGAATGGCGCGCACCTCGCCGTCGTCCCTCACGAGATAGGCGGCGAAGGCGCCGTCGGGCGAGGTCACCAGCGCCTGCTCGTCGGCCTCGCTGGTGCGACTGAGGTTCCAGCTCTCGCCCACCGAGAGCACCGCGCCCTCCGGTGAGAGGCGCACCTCGACGCCGTAGACGTCGGGCAGACCCTCGCCCTCGCGGCCTCGCAAGAGGGCGAAGCCGCCATGGTGGAGCGAAGCGAGCGGGCCACCCTTGGCGTCGACCCAGGTGATGTCGGCGGCTTCGGTGCGGATGCCGCGTCGCCCGAGGATCGCCGCCACTGCCTCACTCGGATAGCCCCGAGGGCGCTCGCCGGCGGTGCGCAGCAGCGCGCCGGCCACGACCACCACCAGGAGGAGCGATCGCCGGCTCGTCAGGTAGCTGCGGACGGAGGGCGGGAGCGGCACGGCATTCCGCGCTACTCGGAGCCAAGGGACGGGTCAAGGAGTTCAGCGGCCGCGAAGGCCCTGAGACAGCGCGAGAACATCGGCGATGACGCCTGCGGCGGTCACCGCGCCCCCGGCGCCGGCGCCCTGCACGACCAGCGGGTACTCGGCGTAACGCTCGGTGGTGAAGGCCACGAAGGCCTCGCTCCCGCGCAGGCGTGTCGCGGGGTGGTCGGCGGGGACCCCCACCGGGCCCACTTCCAGCGTCGGAACCTGCTGCGTGAGATCGATCCGCGCCAGGTAGCGCAGGACACGGCCTTCGGCTTTCAGCCCGCGGATGCGATCCGCGAAGGCGTCGTCGGCGCGTTCCAGCGCTGCGAAGAAGTCGCCCAGATCGTCGTGGGCGAGGATGCTCTCCGGCACGAACGGCGTCACCGTTACCTGGTCGAGCTCCACCGAAAGGCCCACCTCGCGCGCGAGAATCAGCGCTTTCCGGGCCGCGTCCTTGCCCGAGAGATCGTCGCGCGGGTGTGGCTCCGTGTATCCCAGCTCCTTGGCCCGGGCCACCGCCCGCGCGAGCGGTACCCCCGCCATGACCTCGTTGGCCAGGTACCCGAGGGTGCCCGAGAACGAGCCCTCCACCAGGCGCACCCGGTCGCCGGTGCGCACCAGGTTCGCGAGGGTCTCCACGATGGGCAGGCTGGCGCCCACCGTGGTCTCGTATCGGTAGGCGCGATGCGCCTTTCGCGCGGCGGTCCGCAGATTGGTGTACTGTGCAAACGTGTCGGCGAGTGGCTTCTTGTTGGCCGCCACCACGTGAATGCCCCGGCGGAGCGCGGCGAGGTACACCGGCGCCATGTCCTCCGACGCGGTGCAGTCCACCAGGATGGGGACCGGGAGCCGCGCGAGCGCGTCGAGGAGCTCATCGACGTTCCAGGGAACGCCTTGGCTCCGCAACGCCTCCGCCGCGGTGGCCGGGTCGAGGCCCTCGGTCCGGTGCACTGCTTTGGTGCGACCGGCGACGCCGAACACGCGGAGGTCGAGGTCGTGGTCGCGCAGGCGCGCCTGACGCTGCTCGCCCAGCTGGGCCAGGACCTGACCGCCCACGGTGCCCACGCCGAGGAGAAGGATGTTCACCTGCTCTCGCGAGAGGTTGAAGGCCGCATGCACCGCGCGGACGGCGGCCGGGGTGTCGGCGCGCGAGACCACCGCCGAAATGGCCCGCGAGGTCGCTCCTTGGGTTGCCGCCCGCACGTTGATGCCCAGGGCGCCCAGCGCCCCGAAGAAGCGACCGGCCACGTTGGGCGCTTGACCCATGGCCTCCGCCACCAAGGTCAGCAGCGTCACGTCTTCGGTCGCGCGCAGCTTGGGAAGCGCCCCGCGCACCAGCTCCGCGGCGAAGGCGCGCTCCAGCGCGGCATGGGCGCGCTCCACCTGGCTGCGGGCCACCAGAATGGCGATGCCGTTGCCGCGCGGCGCTTGCGACGCGAACCACACGTCGACGCCCGCCTCCGCCAGCGCCGAGAGAGCTCGCGGCGCGATGCCGATGCCCTCGCTGCGGTGCGTTCCTTCGAGCTCGTAGAGAACCATCTCTTCGAGGGACGTGACGCAGGTGGGGCGATCGCGGGCGGTGCCCCCGGCCGCGTCGATGCGTGTGCCTTCCGCCGCGGGGTCGAGCGTGCTGCGGATGCGCAGGGGAATGCCCGACTCCAAAAGAGGCACGATGGTGCGCGGGTGCAGAATCCGCAGTCCGAGGCCGCCGAGCTCCAGGGTCTCGCGGTAGGAGAGGTGCGGCACCGGATAGGCCTCGTCCACCAGCGAAGGGTCGCCGGTCATGACGCCGGGTACGTCGGTCCAGATGGTGATCTCGCTGGCGCTGAGCGCGCGGGCGAGGAGCGTCGCGGTGTAGTCGGAGCCGTTGCGTCCGAGCGTCGTGGGGCAGCCGTCGCCGGTGCGCCCGAGGAAGCCGGTGTGCACGTAGACGGTCTCGGGATCGCGTGGGAGCGAGCGGGCGCGCGCCGAGGTCTCGTCCCAGAGCACGTTGGCGCTTCCAAAGGTGTCGTCGGTCACCGTCCAGGTTCCGGAGTCGACCATTTCGGCGCTGCGGCCCCGGGTGCGGAGCCCGAACGCCACCAGCGAAGCCGCCACCCGCTCGCCGAAGGAGAGCACCCGATCGGCGGTGGACTTGCTGCACTCCTCCAGGGCCGCGATGCCGGCCAGGAGCCGGGGGAGCTCTGCGGTGGTGCGCTCCACCAGCTGCCGGAGGTCCGTCTCGTGCTCCGTGCCGAGGGCGTCGGTCGCTACCTTCACCGACCGATCGATGAGCGCACCGAGCCGTGCGAGGGCATGATCGCGGCGGCCGGCCGCTGCCTCCTCGATGATCGCAAGGAGCACGTCGGTGCTGTCGCCCAGGGCGGACACCACGAGGGAGGTGCCGGGACCGCTGGCCTGGGCGATCCTCAGCACCTCCGGAAACCGCTCCGCCACCGAGCTGCCGCCGAACTTCATGACCTTCATCGTTCGTTCTCCCAGCTGCGCGCGCGTCGGAGCACCCGCCCCAGCGCCGTCCATTCGATGAGAAATGCGTCATGCCCGAAATCGCTGGCGATGGCGTCGGCCAGCGTGCGGCCGCCGTGGGTCGCGATCTCCGCCAAGTAACGCTCGGTCTGCACCGGCGTGTACAGCTGATCGGTGTCGATGGACACGCCCAGCACCGCGGTCTTCGCCAGCGCCTCGAACGCATCGGGTATGCGCCCGAGGTCGTGGTGGTCCATGGCGCCCAGCAGGCAAAGATAGGCGCCCACGTCGAAGCGTGCCCGGAGCTTGCGTCCCTGGTGCTCCAGCCACGTCTGCACCGGCAGCGGATGAAACGGTTGCAGGCGTCCGTGGGGCGCCGGCGGCGCAGCGGTGGTGCGGTCGAAGCCGGGCTCGGCGCGATAGCTCAGCATCCCCAGCTGTCGCGCGACTTCGAAGCCGCGCTCCGGATCGCGCAGGATGGCGGCCCGGGCGATGTGATT
>JABFRG010000936.1 GCA_013141295.1 Polyangiaceae bacterium | reverse complement strand
CAGGTGGGGTCCTGGATGCGGTTGGGCCAGGCGGCGTTGGCGATGGCCGAGCGGCCGAGGGCGATGCCGTCGGCGCCGAGGGAGAGAATGTGCTCGCCCTCCTCCTGGGTCCAGATGCCGCCGGCGACGAAGAGGGGCACCGAGACCGCGGCGCGGAAGACGGTGGCCGCGTGCTCGGTGGGTCGCTTCTGCGTCATGGTGGCGGAGCGCCAGAGGGAGAGGTGGATGAAGTCGGCGCCGTCCTCTTCGAGCCAACGTGCAGTCTGCACGCTTTCGTCGAGGTCCATGCCCTTGGCCTGGCCGAAGTCCTCCGGCGAGATGCGCACGCCGACAACGAAGGACGCGGGGACGCGCTTGCGGACGGCTTGCATCACCTGGCGGATGAGGCGGGCGCGGTTCTCCAGCGAGCCGCCCCAGGCGTCGGTACGTCGGTTGTCGGTGACGCTCAAAAACTGCGTGAGCAGGTAGCCGTGGGCGCCGTGGAGCTCGACGCCGTCGAGGCCGGCCTTGTGGCAGCGGGCGGCGGCGTCGGCGAACTGGCCGATGACGCGCGTGATGTCGGCTTCGGTGGCGGCGCGGATGCCTTCGCCTTCGCTGGCGCTCCAGGGCCGTTCGCCGGTGAGCTCGGGGTCGGCGCGAAGGCCGCCGTGAAAGAGCTGCGCGAAGGTGAGGGCGCCTTCGGCCCGCATCGCATCGGCGAGGCGGTTGAGGCCGGGAACGTGCGCGTCCGAGAAGGTGCCGAGCTCACCGACCCAGCCCTGGCCGTCTTTCGCCACGTGCGATGCGCAGGTGGTGATGATGCCGAAGCCACCCTTGGCTCGGTGCGTGAGCCAGTTGAGCTCGTCGTCTCCGAGGGTGCCGTCGGCGTGGCTCTGGGAGTTGGTCATGGCCGCGAGGGCGACGCGGTTCTTCGCGGTGATGCCGTTCTTGAAGACGAGGGGCTCGAGCAGACTCATGGAACATCCAGGCGGGTGGTGCCGACCGGGCACCCTTCGGCGAACCAACGGAGGTGCAGGGGACCGGAGCGCGCGGTGCCTTCGAGCTCCAGCGAGAGTAGCGTGGGCATCGCCACCTCGGACCACGCGGCGAAGCCCAGGAGCTTGAGCTCTGCGAGGTAGGCGGCGGGGGCGCCGGCCGGGACCTCGACGCCGAACATGAACGTGTTGCCGTTGACCAGCGCTTCCCGCGGAGGCTCGCCGCCCACCGTGAGCCGCGCGGCGCTGATGCGGGTGTCGCCCTCGATGCGCAGCGTGAGGCCCAGAGCTCGCGCGCCGTGATTGCGGAAGGTGCCGTTCCAACCGAACGATCCCGATTCCAGCGGATCCATCACCACCGGGGCGATGGCGGCGTCGAGCGGGAGCGCGGGCGGGCGCAGCTGATAGCGGCGGGTCTCCTGAGCGCTGGAATCCATGACCCCCGGCGGCAGCGACGCGTATCCCTGCCGCGCAACCTCGGGCGGCAAGCCCAGTGCGGCGAAGAAGCTGGGCAGGCAGTCCTCGACCCGCGCGCTCAGGAGGGTGACGGCACTGCGAACCCGCGTCGCGTCGTGCTCGGGAAAGGCCCGCGCGAGGACCTCGAACACGTCGCCGTCGACGCGGATGTCATCGCCATCCTTCTCGACGAAGCCTCGTCCGGCGCCGCCCTCGAACAGGCCGATGCGGAGAAAGTCGGAGTCGTGGCAGAGCGTGGTGAACACCACCCCGCCGACGTGGAGCGAGAGGCCCGCGCCGAGCGCCTCGAGCGCATCGGCGTCCTGCTCGTCGGTGCCCTCGTCGTACAGGGCCACCACCGGTTCGCGTCGCTGAAGGACGACGGTCCGCAGACGGGTGCCGACCCCCGGGACCCGGTCCCAACCTTTGGTGTCGAGGTGCTCGTCGAGGGCGGCCACCACGAACGGGTAGTCGGCGGCGCCCCGACTGAGGATCACGTTGGTGAAAGAGCGTCCCACGACGATCGTGCTACTCCCCCCGAGACGGTTTCGTCAACGGTGTGCAAAAGCGGAGAATGACGTCACAATCCCCGCATCGAGGGGGGCTGTGCGGGGTGCGCCCCGGAGTGCGCACCCGGGCCGTTCCCGGTCGCCAAGTCGCGGCGCGCGGGAAAAATGGGATGGCGCTCGGAACTTTCTCCGGAGGGCTCTGTCATTCCCTGCCGAACTGCATGTGTGGTGCCGGTCCGCGAACGCGTGACCGTGCCCGCGTGCCACAGCGATTTTTTTCCCGGAGGCCCACGTGCGGAAGGCTCTTGCGTTCTTTTTGGCTCTTGCTGGCGTCGTGATCTTCTCCCGCGCGGAAGCCGCCGACCCCACCGCCAACGACTGCGTGACCCTGTTGCGCTCGACGCACGAGCTGGGCGTCTCCTTCGAAGCGGTCAACAAGTGCGACCGGCCGCTCGCGTGCGCCATGTCGTGGACCGTCCAGTGCGAGAGCCCTTCCGGCAAGATCACCTACCGCGGTCGTTCGGAAGCGAAGTTTCCGCTGGCCAGCGACGAGAGTCACGAGACCTTCGCCTCCGCCGAGAAGTGCACCTCGAGCTGGGACATCGCCGACGTGAGCTGGAGCTGCGTCAAGAAGTAGCGGCAAGAACGCCACAGGTGGGGCGCCACCGTCGCCTCGAAAGTGCGTGTGGACCATCGGTTGGGCCGAAGCGCTCGCGGGGTGGACGAAAACCAGGGATGGCACGCGCGTTGCGACTGCCTGACGACACACCGTCAGGAGTCCCCATGTTCATTCGTATCGCCGCACCTATCGTTCTCGGAATCGCTGCTGTCTCGGGCTGCGCCGAGAACCCCAACACGCAGCCCCCGAACAACGCGTCGGTGAAGAACGCGCCCATCCCCGATCCCGCCTCGCCCAGCAACTCCCCGGAGTCACCGCGCGAGGAACTGAGGACCGCGCCTACCTCCGGCCCGATGCCGTCGGAGCCCAAGGTGGAGGAGAAGAAGCAACCCGGCGGTGGCAAATGAACCAGGCCAGCCCGGCGAGCCAACGCGTTCCCGGCGCTGACGTGCTCCAGCTCGTGGTGCTGGGGTTCGACGCGCAGCTGAAGGCACAAGAGGCTTTCCTGGCTGCGCTCCGCCTGCACTCCGAGCGACACCTTGCGCTCCACGATGCGGTCTTCGTGACCTGTGACGCGAACGGCAAGACGTCGGTGCAAGAAACCACCGACGAGACCATCGCGCAGGCTGCCCTCGGGAGCGGCTTCTGGGGCCTCTTCCTGGGAACGTTGCTCGGCGGGCCCATCGGCGGGCTCGTGGGAGGCGTGCTCGGCGCTGGGGCCGGCGCCGTGAGCGCCGAGCTCATCGACGTGGGCATTCGCGACGCGACCATCGCCGACGTGCGCCGCATCGTGCGGCCCAACACCGCGAACTTGATGCTCCTGGTGAGCCAGGTGCAAACCAACGTCGCGCTGGAAGAGCTGCACCGGTTCGCCGGCGCGCAGCTGGTGTGGGCGACCCTCGACCCGACCGCCGTTGCGGCACTGCAGCGAGCGCTGATGACCAGCTGACAGCGTGGCAGTGTAGGATTCTGTGTAGAGTGCACATTGCGCACCCGTTACCGGGGACGCGGGCGCTTGGCGCAACTTCGTCGCTGCGCGACGAGCCAGCCCGTGCTCTACTTCCGGCCTCGAAGGAGAGCGCACCATGCCGAAGCTGAGTATCGCCGGGCTCGTCGCAATGTGTCTCGTGGGGTTCGCTGCGACGCCAGCGTGCAGCAGCTCCGAGGGGAGCCAGTTCGACGACGCAGGCTCCAGCGGTGGTCTGGTGCCGGACGGCGCGTTCGGCACCTTCGGCGATGCCGGCAAGCCCGACGTCGACCAGTACGCCAACGATCCGCCGGCGCCCTGGTGCGGACCCGCAGGGCAGCCGCAGCCGCCCCAGCCGGGCGGAACCCTGGAGTGCCCCGACGACAAGAACAAGCCCGGTTGCCCCTGCACCAAGGAGGGCGAAACGGCGCCCTGCTGGACCGGTCTCCGCAAGCAGCGGCACCTCGGTGCGTGCAAGGACGGCGTCGCCACCTGCCAGCGGCTCAACGAAACCTACAAGGGCTGGAGCTCGTGCGAGGGCCAGGTGCTCCCCAAGGCCGGCGCCACCAAGGGAGCGGCCGCGTGCAGCTGCTTCTCCGCAGGTCAGTGGAAGATCGACAACACGTCGCCCTGCTTCATCGACTACTCGGCGGGCCAGACCTACGCGGTGTCGACGGTGGTCGACGGAACCGGAAAGGCTGCGTGCCCCACCGTTTCGAACACGCCGCCGCCCGCGGTTCCCGGTAGCCCTTGGTCGAAGAACTCGCTCAAGGTCGACTGCGCCGGCAAGTTCAAGCTTTGCTACACGCTGAAGGCCGGCAGCTTCGACGCGCCGACTGCCGCGGATTGTGTGCTCGCCACCACCTGCACCGAGACCACCTACGACAAGGAGAACGTCGAGCAGGCGTTCCCCGATCTGCCCGCCTGGGTCTCGACCGACACCGCGTGCGCGAAGAAGTTCAAGGACACCGGCGGCTACGGCGAGATGACCGTGGTGGGCGAGAGCGTGCGCTGCGACAAGATCGACGATGGCGGCGGCAAGGCGCTGGTCTTCAATCGCGTTCGCTACTGCGAGCTCGCCTGCAACGCCAACCCCGCGCTCCCGCAGTGCAAAGACTGCCAGCAGGGTGGCAGCGGATCGTTCTGACACACTGCCCGCCGCCGCGGCCGCGGAATTGTTGCTGCACAAACGAAATGCTATGAAGGCCGGGTGAAGCTTTGCCTGCTCGCCCTCGCGACGGTGCTCGCTTGCGGTGCTCCCCGACCTTCGGCACCGCCGGCACCGGCGCTTCCCGGCCTCCCGACGTCGGCCGCGCCTTCCTCCGCCGTTGCGGAGGCCGATACCCCAGCGAACGGGGCCGCCGGGCTGCCCGACCTGACCGTGGCGCAGGCCTGGACCTTCCCCCGGGGCAACGTGCCTTCGCACTGCGCGCTCTTCGACGCCGACGCCCACCTTCGCTGCCTCGTGCACGGGCGCTTCCGCAGCGATCCGCGAGCGCTCCGAGCGGCGCTGCATCTGTTCGACGATCTCGGCGTGTTCGTGGGCCAGGACGAGCATCGGGTGATGGAGGATGGCGACTACCGCGGGCGCGTCGTGATCGCGCCGGTGCTCCCGGTGGGGCGCTACGCGGTGCATCTGGAGC
>JABFRG010000229.1 GCA_013141295.1 Polyangiaceae bacterium | reverse complement strand
GCTCGGCACCAACCCCGCCAATCGCGACAGCGACGGCGACGGGCTTCCCGACGGTACCGAAGTGGGCACCGGCGCCACCGCCATCGACACCGATGGCGATGGAACCATCGATGCCCTCGACACCGACGACGACAACGACGGCATCCTCACCAAGGACGAGGTCGCCGACGCCAAGGCCCAGGGCACCAGCGACGAAGATCGCGACGGGAAGCTCAACTGGCTCGACACCGACGCCGACGGGGACGGCGCGCTCGACGGCGCCGAGGGCCGCGGCGATCGCGACGGCGATGGCAAGCCCAACTATCTCGACATCGACGACGGAGGGCTCGTCACCGCTCCGGGCGCCCTCGAAGGTGGCGGCTTCAATTGCAGCTACGGGGGGTCGAGCTCCGGCGGTGCGGGCTCCCTCGCGCTGGTGCTGGCCCTCCTCGCCCTGCGCCGTCGCGGAGCCCGCGCGAAGTACAAGTGAGTGTGAAACGCACCTGATGGCCGGCCCGAAGGGGGCCGGCCGCGCGCTGCCGGCGCGGACGTGATACTTGCTGGAAGTACCATGCGTTTTCCTGGGCGTCGCAAGCACAAGCACTACTTCCCCGTGCACGAACGCGATCCGCTCCTGCAGGCGGCCGGCCTCGAAGCCCCCAAGGCGCGCACGCACGTGGTGGGGGTCGACCAGACGCTGGTCGACATCGACGCGCGGGTACCGGAGGAGCTCATCGGCCGCTACGGGCTCCCCAAGGGCGCCTCGACGGTCATCGACAACGAGCGAGCCGCGAAGCTCTACGACGAGCTCTTGGCCGACCAGCGCATCCACTACGAGTTCGCCGGGGGCACCGTGGGCAACACGCTCCACAACTACTCGCTGCTCGCCGACGACGCGTCGATCCTGCTCGGCGTGATGAGCGAGGAGATTCGCATCGGTACCTCGGGCTATCGGTATCTCTCCAATACCTCGAGCCGCGTCAACCTCGACCACCTGCATCCGGTTCGCGGGCCCATCGGGCGCTGCTTCGCGCTGGTGACGCCGGACGGCGAGCGAACCTTCGCCATCAGCGAGGGCAAGATGAACGCGCTCCCGCCTTCGAGCGTGCCGCCCGCGGTCTTCGACGACGCCTCGGCGCTGGTGGTCTCTGCGTACCTCATGCGCTGCAAGCCCGGCGATCCCATGCCCGAGGCCACCATGCGCGCCATCGGCCTGGCGCGCGAACGCGGGATCCCGGTGGTGCTCTCGCTGGGCACGCGGTTCGTCATCGCCGAGCGACCGGACTTCTGGCGCGACCTCATTCGCGAGCACGTGGACATCGTCGCCATGAACGAGGAAGAGGGCGAGGCGCTCACCGGCGAGGCCAACCCGCTCTTGGCCTGCGACCGGGCGCTCGAGCTGGCCGATATGGTCCTGTGCACCGCCGGCCCCACCGGGCTCTATCTCGCGGGGTACACCGACGACGCCGTCAAGCGCGAGACCCGCTACGCCCTCTTGCCGGGCGCCATCCCCGAGTTCAACCGCTACGAGTTCAGTCGCCCGATGCGGCGCGCGCAGTGCGACAATCCCGTGAAGGTGTTCGCGCATATCGCGCCGTATCACGGGGGGCCGGAGCGCATCTTGAGCACCAACGGCGCGGGCGACGCCGCGCTCTCGGCGCTGCTCCACGACATGTCGGCCAATTGCTATCACCGCACCACGGTGCCCGGCTCCGCCAAGCATGCCCGGAGCTTTCTCACCTACTCCTCCATGAGCCAGGTGTGTCGCTACGCCAACCGGGTGAGCTACGAGGTGCTGGTGCAGTCTTCGCCGCGCCTCACCCGCGCGCTCCCGGAGCGCGAAGAGGGCCTCAACGAAGAGGCGTACTGGGCGCGCTGAAGAGCACCTGCCACCGCGCCGAAGTCGAATGACCTGTCGCCCCGGTTCGCGCCAGGAATAGACCGGGCACCGTAGCCGTCGTGATCGGCATGAGCTTACTTGGTTGCCGTCTTCTTCCTCTCTCGTGTCGCGTCGTGCCCTTGCTCGCCATGGTTTCGCTCGTCGCCGGATGCTGGCCGTATCAATGGGCGCGCGAGGTGCGGCGCATCCCCGGTGGTGGCGAGGTCGCGCTACAGGACGAGACCAGCCCCGCGTCGCAGTCGGTGGCTCGCAGGATCATGGCCGCGCGGTGCCCGAACGGGTACACCATCGTCGAGGAGGGCGACGTCGTGATCTCGATCCATCGGAACGCGGAGTGGCACGTTCGCTATCTGTGCAACGACTCCGCGGCGCTGCGTTCGGCGGCGACGCAATAGCATCTCGGCGCGGCCGAGCGGATCGGCGGCGGACCAGGGGTGCGTCACCGGTGCCGCGTCGCTGGGCGTTCACGTGAGATCGTGAACGCGGCTTGGCGTTCGCCCAGGAAACGCGGGGAATCGCCGCACTTCGCGTGCGGCGTCGGAGTTGCTCCTCGCTATCGCCATGAAGATCTCCACTCGTCTCGTCGCGTGCGCGTTCCCCCTCTCGCTCTGGTCGCTCGGATTGGTCGGCTGCTCCGCGGACTCCAGCTCTGCCAGCAGCGGAGGGCTCGCCTGCGTCGAGCCCGGCACCTTTCAAGAGACCAATACGCTTCGTCCCGGTAGCAACGCGCTTTGCGATCCGATCCAGGGAAAGAGCGCCAAGGAGTCGGCGAGCAACGCCGTCGCGCAGCCGGAGTGCAAGTCCGGTTGCACCTGCTCCGGTTCGCTCACCGGCTCCACCTGCGGCGGAACCTGGAAGGAGGTTTGCCCCACCGACAAGGGGGAGCTCGTCTACTCGCTCGACATCCAGCGCGCATCGTCGACGCACTTCACGGGCACGGTGTCGGTGACCAGCAAGGGCGGCCCCCTCGACTTCACCTGCAGCTACGACTGGACCTACGACCGCGTGGGGCCTTGATTGTCAGGGCTTGACCGGTCGCGTCTCCCAGGCCGTGAGCTGTGCTGCGGCTTCTCGTGAGACGTCACCGGAGAAGCCCTCTGCGGAGTAGATGATTTCCATCGAGCGTGCGTCGATCCAACCGTTCCAAGGCAGCGCCGCTTGGCTGAAGAACACGCCCAACGATGCGGCACCGGGATCCACCACGATAGGCGCCTTCAGCGGGTGGGCCAGCGCGAAGGGGTCGAGGTCGGCCATGGTCGATGCCTTGCCCGGCGTGGTCCCTTCGACGATCACGGTGATCCACACCACGCCGTCTGCGCGAAGCGAATCGATGAGCGGCATTGCCTGGTTGGCTTCGGTGTTGCTGTACGTGTCCCAGCGGCCTGCTGCCGTGAGATGGATGAGCTTCACCGGCGGCGAGAGCTTTTGCTGCGGATCGAAGTAGTCGACCATCGAGACGTTGACGATTGAACCTCGTACCGACCCATCACGGTAGCCCGGGAAGGCGAAGTTCTTGATGCGTTGCCCCGCGGTGTTGCCGCGGCGCGCGGTGGTGCCGATATCGTTGGTCGGATAGGCCACGCCATACGGGTTCACGTTGGTGGTGGGCAACGCGCCGCCATCACCTCCATCGATGTCCGATTCGCTCGCGTCCACGCCGGCATCTCCGCCGATTCCCGCTTCCACCGGCGCGGGCGTGCCGCTACTCGAGGTGGTCGAGCTCCCCGCGGAGCACGCCGCCAGCGAAATGAGAAAGAGAGGCGAAAGGCGAGCGGGAAGGTGCATGGATGCGTTTTCTAGCATCGATATCGATTCGATGCTCATCGCCACGAATCGTCTGCGACTCGTGGTGCGATCGCAGCGATCGCGGGGCGAAGCTCCGAGCAAATCATGGTCCGACGCTTCCCCCCTGGCGCTCCGATGGCCCCGCGAAGCGATCATTTGCCAGGAAATCGCAGGGGAATAGCTTGGCATCCCACATGCACTTCTTCGGAGCATGCGAACACGAGCTCTCTACGCAGTCGCCCTCACCTCGCTTCTCTCCACGGTCGTGGGCTGCGCTTCTCCCGAGGAGGATACCGACGAGGCCGACATCGCCGGCCAGAGCTCGTACCTGGGCCGCGCGGTGGAGAAGCGGCTCACGGAAACGTTTCCCGACGAGCGCGGGAAGACCTGGGCCGCGAGCGCCGACAACACGTTAACGGCGGACTGGATTCAACAGGTGCCGGTGGCCGCGACCTGGGGCCAGACCGCCCTCGAGTCGCCGCCGGAGTGCACCCAAGGCGCGCCCGCCTGCGAGCCCGACTTCAAGCTCCGCGTGTGCGACAGCGACGCGCAGTGCGGTGCCGGGGGACGATGCAAGGCTCTCGCATCCACCGTGGCGCACGAGGGGCAAGCGCCGAAGAAGATGTGCATCGGCCACTCCGACGAGATGCTCGACGTCATCTACGACACCATTCTTCGCGGCAAGCGCAACGTGGATATCACCTCGCTCACGCCGCCGGACGGTCGCTACGAAGCGGCGGTGCGCAATGCCGTTACCCGCCTCTCGGAGCGCGCCGAGCCGCCGATGGTGCGCATGCTGTTCGGTGACTTCCCCGGCGAGTTCTTCTCGGCCAAGAAGACCGAGCAGTCGCTCACCCGCGACGTGCCTGCGAAGTCTCCGCTGCGCCTGGTGGTCGGCGGCTACCGCGCTCAGTTCACGTCGTGGAACCACTCGAAGATCATCGCGGTGGACGGCAAGATGGCGCTCTCCGGCGGCACCAACATGTGGACCGACCACTACCTCCAGGGGAACCCGGTGCGCGACATCTCCCTTCGGCTCTCGGGAACGGCGGCCTGGGATTCCCACGTCTACATCAACCAGCTCTGGGACCACGTGTGCAAGGACGGCGAGATCGCATCGCTGCGCTCGGGTGAGGGATGCCTTCCCAACTTTCCCACGCGCGATGCCTCGTCCGCGCCGGCCGCCGGTGGCGCAAAGGTCTTCGCGGTGGGGCGCCTGGGGAAGATTGGCACCAACGCCTCGACCCAGGCGCTCCTCGCGCTCATCGACGCGTCGAAGAAATCGCTGCGCATCGCACAGCAAGATCTGGGGCCCATCAAGCGAATCGGAATCTCCTTCGGCGAGTGGCCGGAGCCGGTCATGGCGGCGCTGCTCCGGGCGGCCGCGCGCGGCGTCGACATCCAGTTCGTGCTCTCGAACTACGGCTCCGTGGGCGGCACGCCCAACATGTTCACCGCGCTCGCCGCGACCTACTCCAACGGCTGGACCCTCCAAGAGGTTCACGAGACGCT
>JABFRG010000629.1 GCA_013141295.1 Polyangiaceae bacterium | reverse complement strand
CGGAGGTCGGCGCGCTCCGCCGCGGATCGATACGGGGGGTGGTTCATGAGGGTAGGCAGCCCGAAGGAATTGTTCGTACGCGCTTCGCAGCTCAGCGACTATGCGGCCGGGCAGGCGCGCGCGCAAGGACACTGTCGGCGCCGTCAGGTGAGGGCGATCCATCCGTCGCTCCCGGCCGCGCCCGCGCCCTCGAAGCGATCCGCTAACGCAAACTGCCTACGAGCGCGCGGAGCCGGGGCAGGCCCTCGACGCTCCGGGCGCCGTACCAGCACAGGTCCTTGCCGTCGGTGAAGACGATGCGGCTCTTGGCCGGCGTATCGAGCGCGCGAAAGACCTCGGCGTCGGCCTCGGTGAACGGGTGCGGCTCGTTCGGTAGCAGGATGACGTCGGGCTTGCGCTCCACCACTTCGTCCAGCGTGATGCGCGGGTAGCGGACGTCGAGGCCGATGACCGTCTCGCCGGTGAGGGCCACGCGTCGACCGAGATCGGCGGCCAGCGGATACCGGCGCTCGCGATCGGCGAACACGTTGACGCCGCCGGCGGCGCGGATCATGTCGGAGATGAAGGTGCTCTCGTGGATGGTCATGAGCGGGTCCATCCAGATGGGGCAGAAGATGCGGAGCGGCGGCGACGTGGGTGCGCTTTGCAGCGCCGCGTAGCCGTCCTTGAAGAGCGCGCGCACCTCCGGCTTCGTGGTGGCGTGGAGAATCTTGGCGAGCTTCGCCAGGTGCGCCAGGCCGTCTTCGACGCGCTTGGGAAAGCACAGGTATACGCGGAGCCCGGCGGTGATGAGCTTCTCGAGATCGCCGCGGGTGTTCTCTTCCTGATTGGCCAGGACCAGATCCGGCTGCAGCGCGATGATGTCGTCGACGCGCGGGTTCTTGGTGCCGCCCAGGGCGGGTATGTCCTTCACCAGATCGGCCGGCAGCTCGCAGTAGTCGGTGCGGCCGATGATGGCGGCCCCGGCGCCCAGCGCCGCCACGTTGTAGGTGTCGCTCGGAACCAGCGAAATGATGCGTTTTGGCGCCGCGAAGAAGGTGTGCTCGCGCTTGCGATCGTCGAAGACGGTGACGGCCATGGGGGGACTCTACTCCGAGTCTTCGTCGGGCGGGGGCGGAGCCGGTGGTCCGCCGTCCGCATGAACGCCCACGCTGGCCGCGCACTCGGCCCACACCGCATCGCCGCAGCCGCGGGCCTTGCGCTTGTCGACGCAGGCCACCACGCGATCGGTCTCGCGCTCGATGACGCGATCGATGACGAAGGTGCAGCCGCGCGCACACTGCTCTTCCTCGCAAGCCTTGGCGCTCTTGGCGCAGCTCCGCTTGCACACTTCTTCCGGTGCGTTGGAGGGCTCGATCGCGCGGCACGCGCACAGGAGAACCAGAAGGAAGGCGAAGTTGCGCACGAGGTCCGCTGGTTTTCCCTCAGCCACGCACGGGTGTCAACCGGCTGCGTCCCTTAGGGCCCGCTCACGAATAACTCAACCGCCTCGGCGCCGATCCATCGCCGCCTCCGTCGTTGCGAAATCTCGAGATTGCAGCAGTATCCCCTCGATTTCGCGCCTCGGAGGTCGGCGCGCCTCGACGCCGATCCGATCAAGTTATTCTTGACCGGGCCCTTACTTCTCGAATGCGCGACCCAGGGCGGCGCGCACTTCTTCCGGCTTCATGAGGCCGAAGAGCTGTTCTGGACCGATGTAGATCATCGGGAGCCCGTGACCCTTGCAGGCGTCGTAGTCGGCCCGGTCGGCCTTGATGCGCGCTTCCGTCTCCGGTGACTTCATGCAGGCGGCGAAGCCGGCGTCGTCGCGGATGCCCACTTGCCGCGCCAGCTTCTGCAGGCCGAAGTCGATCATGTCGTCTTCCGGCATCTCGATGAGCAGCTCCGCGTACACGTCGCCCTTGCCCATGTTCTCGGCGCAGATGGCGGCCTTGGCCGATTGAAGCGCGTGCGGGTGGCGGGCGAGCGGCACCTGCTTGCGCACCAGGCGATACTTGCCGGCGTGCTCGTCGAGCATGGGCTTGAGCTGCGCGTGCATCTGCCGGCAGAACGGGCACTCGAAGTCCACGAAGTCCACCACTGTCACCTGGCCCGCCGGCGTGGCGGCGATCTCCTTGGCGATGGGCGCCGGCATGGCCTTGGGCATCGCGCGGCCGATGGGGATCACCAAACCGGCGATGCCGAGGAGCACCGCGCCGCGGATGATCCGCGGGCGCTCCGGAGCCGGATCGTCCCAGCCCTTGATGAACCGGTGATAGGCGATGGCGCCGATGAGCAAGGACGAGATGTCCACCAGCACACAGAACTTGCAGAACTGCCCCATGTTCTTCTGCATGAGCAGGAAGAACGCGCCGGCGGCGACGCCTACCGTGCCCAGGCCCACGAAGACGTTGCGGGCCATGGCGCCGCGTCGGAGCGCGAACACCAGCAGCAACGCGAAGCCGCCCATGCCGATGAAGGGCGTGGGGATGCCCAGGAGCGAGGCGTAGCTGGAGTGCCGCACGGCGCCGCATCCGGTGCTGATCTCGTCGCAGAAGACCGGCGTGGCCTGCGTGTAGTCTACAGCGAGAATGGCCGAGGCCACGAGCCCCACGAAGAGCGCGCCGTAGAGGATGGTGCGCAGCATCGGCGGGGCGGGCTTGAGCGCGTCGTCCGGCGTCGCGGCCTTGGGCTGCGCGCTCGGCGCCTCGTCTTCGGCGTCGTCCTCGTCGCTGGGCGCGGCGGGCGCTCCCTTGGCGGCCTTCGAATCTTCGGTCTCGGTCGGTCCGTCCGTCGGCATGGTAGGCGCCATTTCTACAGGCGAAAGGGCCGGGGCATTCCTTTTTTGTGCGGGAGACCGGCCCATTTGGGCGTAAAAGGTCATATGTCTCGTTACCCGTCCCGCAAGGAGATTCTTGCGGCCGTAGCCTCGGAACCGCGTGGTGTGCCGGCGCAGGAGCTCATGGAACGGTTCGCCGTCGAAGCTTCGCTCCGCCCCGGTTTCCTTCGGCTCCTCGATAGTCTCGCCTTCGAAGGCATCCTCGTCGCCAAGTCCGGCGACCGCTTCTCCATGCGCGGCGGAGCCCGCGAAGCCGAAGAAACCCCAACCGCCGCCCGCAAGGCCGGCAAACCCAGCAAAGTAGATCGCCCCGCGCGCAGCGGTGTCGACGGCCCCGAAAAGGCTGCCGAACCTGCTGCGCCGCGCACCAAGAGCGTGAAGCCGGTCAAAGCGCCGTTCCGCGAAGAGGCGGCACCGATGCCGCAGTTCTCGGTGG
Organism: Polyangiaceae bacterium; assembly: GCA_013141295.1. Classification (GTDB taxonomy): domain Bacteria; phylum Myxococcota_A; class Polyangia; order Polyangiales; family Polyangiaceae; genus JABFRG01. The sequence continues at coordinate 1,933 of JABFRG010000629.1, read as the reverse complement.
CCGGCCCCGCCAAGCCCACGCAGAAGCGCAGCGGCGTCGAAGCCGAAGGCACCCTCACCGCCAACGCCCGGGGCTTCGGCTTCGTGGCGGTGCCCGGCGAGGACGACGTCTTCATTCCCGAAGAGAGCCTCGGCGGCGCCATGCACGGCGATCGCGTGCGCATCCTGGTCACCGGTCGCAATTCCCGGGGCGCCGAGGGCGTCATCACCGGCATCGTGGCCCGCGGGCGCATTCGCGTCAGCGGTATCCTCCGGCGCCGCGGCAAGAGCGCCTGGATCGAACCGGACGACACCCGCATCCGTGGTCCCATCGTCCTCGCCACCAAGATGGACGCCGAAGGCCCCGAAGGCAACAGCGGCAACGACGGAGACGTGTGCATTGTACAGATAACGCGTCACCCCGAGCTGCAGAACGAGAACCCGGAGGGCAAGATCCTCCAGGTGCTCGGGCGACCCGGCGTGCTTTCGGTGGAAGTGCAGAAGATCATCGGCGTGGCCGGCCTCGAGGAGGTCCACTCCGACGAAGCGGTGGCCGAAGCCGAGGCCTACTGCCTCGAGGTGCCGCAGGCGATGCTCGCCGGCCGCGAAGACCTCACGCATATTCCGCTCCCCACCATCGACCCGGAAGACGCGCGCGATCACGACGACGCAGTGTGGGTCGAGCGCACTCCCGGTGGCGGATACCTCGCGTACATCGCCATCGCCGACGTGAGCTCGTACGTCACGCCCGGTTCGAAGATCGACGAAGAAGCGAAGATGCGCGGGTGCAGCGTGTACCTGCCGGACCGCGCCATTCCCATGCTCCCGCGGGCGCTCTCGTCGAACCTCTGTTCGCTTTTGCCCGACGTCGTCCGCCTCTGCCTCTGCGTGGTGGTGGAGCTCGACGGCAAGGGCGAGATCCTGAAGACGCGCATCACCCGCGGCTTCATGAAGAGCCAGGCCAAGCTCACCTACGGCGGCGTGGCGCGCGCCCTGGGCTTCACCGAGGAGCCGCCGCGCGACCCCAAGGCCGAGGCCATGATCGACGGCCTCAAGGTGGCGAACGAGCTCTCGCGCATGCTGCGTGGCCGTCGCATGAAGCGCGGCGCCCTCGACTTCGACTTGCCGGAGGCCAAGATCCTCTGGAACGAGGACAAAGAGCCGGTGCACGTGGTCAAGCGATCGCAAGACCCGGGCATGAAGAAGGCCTATCAGCTCATCGAGGAGCTCATGCTCCTCGGCAACGAGGTGGTGGCCACCTGGCTGGTCGAGAAGAACATCCCCAGCATCTTCCGCGTGCACTTGCCGCCGGACGAGACCAAGCTCGCGCGGCTCGCCGCCATGTGCAAGATCCTGGGCGTCGAGTTCGACCTCGAAGACACCAAGGAGCCGCGCAAGCTCGCGGCGCTGGTGAAGCGCTTCGGCGAGCACGAGAACGCCACGGTGCTGCACATGTTGCTCCTTCGCAGCATGAAGCAGGCGACCTACGAGGCGGAGAACCGCGGCCACTTCGGCCTGGCCTCCACCGCGTACCTGCACTTCACCTCGCCGATTCGACGGTACCCCGACCTGGTGGTGCACCGCGCGGTGCACAAGGTGGTTCTCGGGCAACGTCCGAGCACCAGCGAAGAAGCCCTCGAGGAGCTGCGGGAGTCGGCGCTCCTGGCCTCGCAAGCCGAGCGCAAGGCCATGGAAGTCGAGCGCGACATCATGGACCTCTACCGCTGCGTCATCATGAAGCAGCACCTGGGCGAGACCTTCACCGGCCTCATCACCGCGCTGGTGGGCAGCGGCGCCTTCGTGGCCATCGACGAGCCGTTCGTCGATGTCCTCGTGCGCTTCGACGCCATGGGCCAGGAGCCGTTCGAGCTCTCCGACGACGGGCTCCGCGCGACTGCCCCACGCTCCGGCGACTCCATCGCCATCGGCGACGCCATGATGGTGCAGATCATGGA
>JABFRG010000268.1 GCA_013141295.1 Polyangiaceae bacterium | reverse complement strand
TCGGTGCTCCCGCTCGACGACGAGCTGGAGGCAGCGCTGCTATCGCCGGTGGGTCCGCATGCGTGGCCTCGGGGTCGGGCCACCGCAGCGCTCGAGCTGCGACCCCTGCCGGCCGAGATGCACCAGGCGTCGTTCGCGGCTTCGTCCGACCCGCATCGGGAGGCGGCCTTCGATGCGGTGTGTGGCGCGCTCATCGCGGGCGAGGCGCACCTCGATGCCCTCGACGCGAAGATCGGCGATGGCGACACCGGAACGACCCTGGCCAACGCGGCGCGATCGCTCCTGGCGCAGAAGCACGCGCTGCCATTCGCGAATCTCGGCGCGCTCTTCGGGGCGCTCTCTCAGCACCTCTCGGCGGCCATGGGCGGCTCCAGCGGCGTGCTGCTGGGGATCTTCACCGCGGCGGTGAGCGCGGCGATGAAGAGCGAAGCATCGCTGAGCCCGGCGCTCACTTCCGGTGCGGCCCGCGTGCAGGAGTACGGGGGCGCGCGGGAAGGCGATCGCACCATGCTCGACGCTCTGGTGCCGGCCGTCGCCGTGCTCTCGAGCGGCGGCACGGTGGCCGAAGCCGCGGTGGCCGCGCGCGACGGCGCCGAGCGCACCGCCGCCCTGGAAGTGGCCCGCGCCGGCCGATCGGGATACCTGCGCTCCGAAACCTTGCGCGGCGTCTCCGATCCCGGCGCAGTGGCGGTGGCGTTGGTGTTCGAGGCGCTCGCGCATCGCGCCGATACATAAACGCCACACTCGTGCAGAGTCTGCACGCATCTTGCGCCCACAAAGAGAGCAGTTACGTGTGGAGCGAGCGTATCTCCGGGCGGCGCGCGCGTTGCCTTGCTATTCGCGGCGGCGGGGCGCACTGTCGGAGCATGCTGGACGAGTTCATCATCGCCAATCGCGACGCGATTATTGCGCGCGCGCGACCGCGCATCGAAGCGCGGACGGCACCGATGCCGACGGTGATGGAGCTGACCCACGGCATTCCCATGTTCCTCGACCAGCTGGTGGAGGCGCTGCGCGAAGAGCGTTCCGCCGACCCGGTGCCGCACCCGGAGATCGTCAGCAGCGGCGGGCGCCACGGCAGCTCGCTTCTCGACATGGGCCTCAGCATCGGCCAGGTGGTTCACGACTACGGCGACGTGTGTCAGGCCATCACCCAGCTGGCCATCGATGCGAAGGTCGCCATTCCCAGCGAAGAGTTTCGCATCCTGAACCTGTGCCTCGACGACGCCATCGCTGGCGCGGTCACCGCTTATGCCCAACTGCGCGAGCGGACCATCACGGAGAGCGGCACGGAGCGCCTGGGGGTGCTCGCCCACGAGATGCGCAACCTCTTGAACACGGCGGTGCTCTCCTTCGACAGCATCCAGCGCGGGCAGGTGTCGGCCACTGGGAGCACCGGCCAGGTGCACGGGCGGAGCCTCATGGGGCTCCGCGATCTCATCGATCGCTCACTCGCCGACGTGCGCCTGGACGCCGGCACCGGACGGAGCGAGCGCATCAGCGTCGCCGACTTTCTCGGCGAGGCGGAGATCGGCGCGGCGATCCAGGCCCAGGGCCGCGCCATCCACTTCGAGGTCACGGCGGTCGATGCGACCGTCACCATCGAGGGCGACCGGCAGATCCTCGCCGCCGCCATCTCGAACTTACTGCAGAATGCATTCAAATTCTCACCCAAGATGAGCCACGTCACGCTGCGCACCCGCACCACCGCCGACCGCGTGCTCTTCGACATCAAAGACCAGTGCGGCGGGCTCCCACCGGGCAAGACGGAAGAGCTCTTTCGCCCGTTCGAGCAGCGAAGCGCAGATCGCTCCGGCGTGGGCCTCGGCCTCTCCATCTGCCGCAAGGCGGCCAAGGCCAACGGCGGAGAGATTCGTGTGCGCGACGTGCCGGGCCATGGCTGCGTCTTCACGCTCGATCTGCCGCGCAAGCCGCCGCCGCCCCTCACCGTGATCGAGGGAGGGCAGCACCCCCACGGGTCCACGCCCACCACCGCCGGCGGGAGCGATCCGTCGGGCAGTACCCGAGCTGCGCTGCGCGGGGTCTGACAGCTGCTTGTCGGCGACGTGCGGAGCTGCTGAACTGCGCGCATGACGCTCGACATCGTGGAACGCAACGAGGCGCTGGCTCGGAGCTGGATCGACCACTTCAACGCCGGACGCATCGACGACCTCCTGGGCCTCTACGCCGAGGACTGCACCCACACCTCACCGAAGATTCGCGCACTCCACCCGGACACCGGCGGGGAGCTCCGGGGCAAGGCCGCCCTCACCACCTGGTGGAAGGAGGCCCTCGAGCGGCTGCGCGGGCTGCGCTACGAGATCGTACGCATCACCGCGGGGCCCGGTGGCGTGTTTGTAGAGTACACACGCCACGCACCGGGTGAGCCGCCCATGGCGGTGGCCGAGGTGTTCGACGTGGAGCAGGGGGCCATCGTCGCCTCCCGCGTGTACCACGGGTAGTCAGTTCGCGGGCCGAGTTGCCGTCACGGAGGGCGGAGCCGTGGTAGGGTCTCCCCATGACCGATACGCTGAACGTTCGTGGTGAGCACGTGGAGGGTGAGCTTGCGCTGAGCATCGCCCCGGGTACCGTCGCGGCAGACCGCGATCGCGCTCTCGACGCTGCGCTCGGACCGGTCTTGACCGACGCCGCGGGCAAGCTCGGCGCGGTGGTGGCCTCGCCCCCGCATCGCTTCGCGCGCATTCTGCCCGGTCTCGACACCGAGGGCCGCACGCGCTTCGTCATCCGCGGGCGCTCCGAGGGCGGTTGCTTGGTGCCTGCGCACAACTCGCAGCCCACCAACCAGCGCAACAAGAACGACCGCCGGAAGAACTAGCGAGCTAGCCGGCGGCCGAGGCTGATCACGTCGTCGGGCACGTAGCCGGCGGCGCGCCAGAACGCTCGCGCCCCCTCGTTCTGGGTCGACACCTGCAGGTTCACCTTGGGGCACCCGCGCGCCTGGAGTGCCGCCTCGGCGCGTACCAGCAGGGCCCGGCCGATGCCGGTGCGTCGCTCGGCGGCATCGACGGCCAGCGAGTAGAGCCAGCCGCGATGCCCGTCGTAGCCGGCCATCACCGTGCCGAGCACCGCGCCGTCGCGCTCGGCCAGGAAGAAGAGCTCGTCGCCGAAGGCGATCTTCCGCGCGATGTTGGCGCGCGGATCCCGGTGCGGGCGGCTCGCGTCGCGGTACTCTGCGAACACCGCGTGCCACAGGGCCACGATGGCCTCCGTATCGGCCTCGCGGACCAGGCGGATGCGCGTCATCGCTCCACCGCCGCGTGAAAGCGCCGCAAGAACTCGGGCTCCGAGCGGCGCAGGGCCTGGCGAACACCGCCCCGCTGCATGGCCATGCGCCCTTCTGCCGAGAGCAGCTTGCCGAGCTTGTCGACGCCGCCGGGGTAGCCGGCGTTCATGCCGGCGATGGCCCGGAGGCATCCGTTCTCTTCGGTGCGGCGCTCGTGCACGCCCAGGAGCGCCTGGAGAATCTCGGCGCGCTCCTCGTCGGCGAGCAGCGGCGTCGCCCCCAGCGTCTTGCCCCAGTCGTAGAAGTAGGGTCCGAAGGGGAGCAAGAACGCGCGCTCCCGGCGCAGCGCGCGCGGACCGCGGAGCGGCAAGAAGCGATGGTTCTCCAGCGCCATGAGCTGCTTGTTGAGGGCGCCGGCGTAGACGAACGCGCCGTCGAAGCGCGCGCCGTCCTCGTGCCCCAGGCGCGCGTAGCGGCGACCGACGTCGGAGGCGGCGATGGCCGGTGACCAGGTGTCGACCACGCGCGAGAGATCGCCGAGGTTGTGCGCCACCGTGGTCACCACCGAGAGCAGCTCCTGCGGGGTGCCGTGCTTGCGTGCATACTGCACCAGACGCGCTTCCCGGGTGAGCTCGGCCTCGATCCAGGCGCGGGCGCGATCCGCCGAAGCGGCGTCACCCAGCGAAAGCGCGCGGCCGAGCGCGCCGGAAAGGACGCTGAACCACTCGCCCTGGTGCCCGGCCAGCACCTCGTCGTCGAGGTCCACGTGTCGCTCGGTCACCGGTCGCACGTCCCAGGCCGCCACCTCCAGCGTTCGCTCGATGGCCGAGGCCAATCGCGCGCCGGCGAGGTTCGTCCACACGTGCTGCCGGATGCGCTGATCCACGTCGGTGGGGACGAACGTCGCCACGGTGGTGAAGTGCGCCGCCAGCAAGAACACCAGGTACTCCTCGGCCGCTTCGCCCTTCCGCCAACGCGGCTCGAGCTCCGCCGCACCCCGAAGCACCTTCACGGCCGGGAGCACCGGCTCCAGCGCGAGCGCCCAGGGCGCCGTGTTCTTCACCTGCTCGAACAGCAGCGTGGGGGTGATGCCCGCCGGGGGAGCGGGCTTCTTTCCGGCGGCCGGTCGCTTGCCGGCGCCCCGTCGCGGCTTGGGAGGCATCGAAGGCACTTCTACCCAGCAAGCAGCGGTCTGTCACACCGTTTCAGTGGCGAGCGGCTTCGCGTCCGATCGTGGCCTCCGCAGCCCGGAGCTGCGGCGCGCCGGCGAGCGCCTCGGAACGCAGGCGGACCATGGCGACCAGCGAGGCAAGGACGACGCTGGCCCACACCAGGCGCCGGCGCCATCGATGGTGCGCCGCGGCCCGCGCCACGCCCCACAGCACGAACGGCGTGAGCGCCCCGTAGTAGCGCATGGCGCCCAGCGATCCGCCGCCGAGGTAGCTCACCAGGAGAAACGCGGCAATGCCGGCCGGAACCACCCAGCCGAAAGAGAGCGAGGCCCGCACGCCCCGCGGCAAGAGCAGGAGCGCCGGTCCGAACAGCGCGAGCGGCAGGAGAAGCGGGAAGTACAGCGCCTGAAAGAACAGGCCGTGCGGCAGCCCTTCGCGTTGCGCGTGGGTGAAGCGATAGAGCTCGCCCAGGAACGCGAACCACCTGCCCTCTTCCACCCGATGCCAGGTGAGCCAGCCGCCCATGGCCAGCGCGGGCAGCGCGAGCACCCAGAGTGGCGCCGACGGCTTGCGCCCGATGAGCCGCTCGAGGACGAGCCAGGCGCCGAGCAGGCACGCCGCGCCCCATGCCTCGTAGCGAATCAGGCACGCCGCCGCCAAGGCCAGGCTCGCGCGCAAGGGGCGACGCGCATCGAGCGAAGCGCTCGCGAGGAGCACGAGGAGCGCGAACCACGACTCCTGCTGTGCCGACACGCCGAGGATGCTGGGCACCGATGCCACCGAGAAGAGCAG
>JABFRG010000999.1 GCA_013141295.1 Polyangiaceae bacterium | reverse complement strand
CTCGAACCCCGTCCCTTCGCCGGCGGCGCCGTCGTCCGCGCCTCCGGTCGATCCCCACGGCCTTCGATCGCGGAACTGACATGGTCCGTCCCGCGCCTTCTGGGCTATACGAACGACGCATGCGGCTCGCTGCGAGCTCCCTCCTCTTGGCTGCGCTCACGGTGGCGATGCTCTCGCACGCCTCGACGGCGCGGGCCGACGCCGGAAGCGATCGCCTGCTGGCGCAGGGGCTCTTCGACGAGGGGCTGAAGCTCATGGACGCCGGGCGCTACCCGGAGGCGTGCCCGAAGTTCGTGGAGAGCCAGCGTCTCGACCCGGGCGGCGGCACCCTCCTGAACATCGCGCTCTGTCACGAGAAAGAGGGGCGCCTGGCGACCGCGACCCTCGACTACGACGAGGCCATCGCCCAGGCGGTGAAGGACAAGCGCAGCGACCGGGAGACCTTCGCGCGCACACGCCTTCAGCAGATCGCGCCGCTCGTGCCGCACATCGCCGTGACCCTGGGAAAGGGCGTTCCCGAAGGGGCGAGCGTGCGCATCGACGACACGCCGGTGCCACCGGCAGCGCTCGGGGTGCCGTTGCCCTTCAACGCCGGCAAGCACGTGGTGACCGCGACCGCGCCCGGACGCGGCACCTTCAAGCAAGAAGTCCTGGTGCGCGATGGTGATCTCCGGCGTCTGGACATCCCCGGGCTCCCCCCGGGCGACGGCAGCCCATCCGTCGCGCCGCCCCCGGCGAACCCCGCGCCGGCGCTCGGCGGCAGCACCTACGATCGCAAGGGCACCAGCCCGGTGGTGCCCGCACTGTGGATCACCGGTGGCGTGGCCTTCGCGGCCAGTCTCGTCACCGGCACCTGGGCGCTCGTCTCCTGGGCTACCTACAAGGCCGACTGCGTGGATGGGCGAGCCTTCTGCCGGACCCAGGACGGCAAGGATGCGGCCGATACCGCGCGCACCATGGCCATCGCCAGCACCATCACGTTGGGCGTGGGGGCCGTGGCCTGGCTCGCGATACCGTTCATCCCGAACACCCATACGACGGTGCGCGCCGGCCTCACGCACGTGAGCGTCGAAGGCTCGTTCTGAGTCAGTTGGAGCAGGCGTCGACCAGGCGCCCGGTATCGGCCAACGCGCCCAGCACCGTCGACTCGTCGCAGCTGGCCACGCGGGCGCCGGAGCAGCTGGAAGAGCTGCTGCACGCGCACGAGACGCCGCTCGTGGAGAGGCTCACACAACAGCTGCCGGAGCCTCCCGGAGCGGCGCAGGTCTGGGCGCCGCCACTGGAGCCGAAGCTGCAAGAGCAGCTGCTGCCGGTGCTGCACGCGAAGGCGCCGCATTCGCAGCCAGTGCTCCCGAGCACGCACCGACCGCCGCCCACCGCCGCGACCGAGCAATCGGGACCCTTGGAGGTCTCGGCGGGGGTGCAGGTGCAGTGGGTGCCACCGGAGAGATGCGTGCAGGATGCATGGGGTCGCGCGGTGCCGATGCACGCGGCGCCGCACGATTTCTGGATGCAGGCGCGGACCACGCCTTCGACGCCGCTCTGGCTCTTGCTGGTCATGTAGGCGCAGGCCTTGGCGTCGCCCGCCACGCAGCCGCCGATGTCGCGCTGCACGTCGGTGCTCTTGCTGCACGAGGAGTCGCCGCAGCACTGGTCGAGCGCGCTGCTGCAGGCGTCGTACACGCAGGTGGCGCAGTCGTTCTTCTTCTCCCGGGCGACGGCGCAGCTCCATTCGGCCGCCACGGCGCCGGACGTGCACTGGTCGTTGCACTGCTGGACCACGCACTTGCGGATGCTCTCCGCCGGCCCGTACTGGGTGCTGGTGAGTCCCTTGGCGCAGTCGCTGGTTTGGCCTTGGCCGCACTTGTCGACCGTCTCGAGGAACGCCGACGAGTAGCTGCCGGAGCAGGTGGAGTCCTTGCAGCAGGCGTCGACCGGTTCCTGGCACTTCTCGCGGATGCAGGTGGCGCACCCGGTGGCGCCCTTGAATCCGCAATGATCCCCGATGGAATCCGGGGAAATGAGGAACACGCATCCGCCCACCGGCAGGAGTGCCAGAAGGACCCGAAGATGGACGGCAAAACCGCGCACAACCATGTCGTGGGCCTCGTTTACCACGACCGTTTGACGGGGGTACCCGTAACCCTATATGACGGGGACGCCGCGGCCCCCCGGTCTTTCGGGAGGTCGCCTTTGCCCTTCGAGGAACTCTATGAATCCCGTGGCTATTTTGGCCATCTTGTTCGTGACGCTCGCAGCCTTCGCCTTCTCGGCGTCGCGGCGTCTTCGGCTGCTCTTCGTGGGGCGCAAGGAAATCCGCTGGGACCGCCTGGGAGACCGCGTGGCCACCGTGTGGCGCTACGCCTTCGCGCAAGAGAAGATGGACTACTATCAGCCGGCGGGCATCGCCCATAAGCTGATCTTCGTCGGGTTCATCACGCTCACGATCCGCACGCTCATCCTCATCGGCCGCGGCTTCAACTCGAGCTTCAACCTGTTCATCCTCGGGCCCGACTCGCCGCTCGGGAAGGCCTACGAGTTCCTCAAGGACTCCATCGCGGTGTGCGTCATCGCCGGGTGCATGGCGTTCTTCTACTTCCGCATCGTCAAGCCGCAGAAGCGCATGACGCTGAACAAGGAAGCGCTGGTGATCCTCGGCATCATCACCACGATGATGCTCTCCGACATGCTCTACGACGGGTCGGCCATGGCCCTGGCGCACAAGTACCCCGAGGCCTGCAGCGCCAACGCCGCCACCGCCACCATCGAGCAGTGCTCGCGCATCGCCACCATCATCGCTCCCTACGACAAGGAGCCCCACGAGCTCGCCTGGTCGGCGTTCCCTTCGCCGGCCGGCTCGGCCTTCATGATGCTCCTCAAGGGCGCCGGGCCCGGGTTGCTCATCGTGCTCGCGCACGTGGGCTACTGGACGCACACCAGCCTGGTCCTCATCTTCCTGAACCTGCTGCCGCACTCCAAGCACTTCCACGTCATCACCGGCATCCCCAACGTCTTCCTCGCGGACCTCCGCCCCAAGGGTCGCCTGGCGCCCATGGCCAAGAGCACCGAAGAGTTCATGGCGAAGTTCGAGAAGGTGTCGGAGGCCGCGGAGCCCACCGCCGAGGTCTTCGGCGCCGCGCGCATCGACCACTTCACCTGGAAGGCGCTTCTCGACTTCTACACCTGCACCGAGTGCGGTCGTTGCTCCGACAACTGCCCGGCGCACCGCACCGGCAAGGTGCTCTCGCCGAAGCACCTCACGCTCGCGCTCCGCGACCACCTCTACGAGAACGAGGGGAACTTCCTGGAGAAGGGGCTGGGCAGCAAGGCCAAGGCCGCGGAGGAGGGCGAAGAGGCTCCCGCGCACATGGCCACCATCGACCTGGTGCCCAACATCATCCACCCGGACGTGCTCTGGGCCTGCACCACCTGCCGCGCCTGCGAAGAGCAGTGCCCGGTGATGATCTCCTACGTCGACAAGATCGTCGAGATGCGCCGCAACCTGGTGCTGGTGAAGAACGAGTTCCCGCACACGCTCCAGAAGCCCTTCCAGGCCATGGAGACCAACGGCAACCCGTGGAACCTCTCGCGGATGGATCGCGCGGCCTGGTCCGACGGCCTCGACATCCCCATGATGAGCGACAAGCCCAACGCCGAGGTCCTCTACTGGGTCGGCTGCGCGGCCAGCTACGACGATCGCGCCAAGAAGATCGCCCGCGCCACCGCCAAGCTCCTCAAGCACGCGGGCATCGATTTCGCGATCCTCGGCCAGGAAGAGAACTGCACCGGCGATCCGGCGCGCCGGGCCGGCAACGAGCTTCTGTTCTCGATGCTCGCCGAGGGCAACGCCGAGGTGCTCAACACCTACAAGGAGCAGGGCGGCGTGCGCACCGTGGTCACCGCTTGCCCCCACTGCTTCAACACGCTCAAGAACGAGTATCCGGACTTCGGCGCCACCCTCGAGGTCGTGCACCACTCGGACTACCTCCTCGGCCTGGTGGCGGAGCAGAAGCTCGTTCCCGAGAAGAGCGTGCCGGGCAAGGTCGTGTATCACGACAGCTGCTACCTCGGTCGCTACAACAACATCTACGACTCGCCGCGCGAGATCCTCAAATCCATCCCCGGCGTCGAGCTGGTGGAGGCCGAGTACTGGAACAAGTCGCGCGGACTCTGCTGCGGCGCCGGCGGCGCGCAGATGTGGATGGAAGAGCAGAACACCAACCGCGTGAACGTGAAGCGCACGCTTCAGCTCATCGACAGCGGCGCGCGCACGGTGGCCAGCGCCTGCCCCTTCTGCATGACCATGCTCACCGACGGTCTCAAGAGCCAGGAGCTCGAAGAGCAGGTGAAGCAGATGGACATCGCGGAGATCCTCGAGCAGAGCATCGTGTTCGAGCCCGCCGTGGCCGTCCCGGAGCCCGCCGCCGCGGAGTAACGAGTCAGGGCGCCGCCGCGGGGCCTTTCCATACGACCTTGCCGGTGCCCGTATCCCACAGGTGCGCGGCGCCGGAGGCGTCGATGGCGGCGATGGTCTTGCCATCGGGCGCTACCCGGAAGTCCGCATCCATCTTGGTGTCGTCGGCTTCGTCGAGGGGCGCGAGGCGCTTTCCGGTCCCTGAATCGAACAGGGCCAGCTTGCCGTTCTTGTCGCGGAGGACAGCCCGCCTCTGGCCGGGCACCCACGCCACGTCGGAGCGCTCCTCGCACTTGACGTGCGCGCGCTTGCACAAAGCCTGGCCTCGCTGCTCTTCCTGGTAGTCGTCGGCCGGCGTCGCCGAGGTGAAGCTCCCCGCCTTCCCGGTCGCGAGGTCGACCGTGACCATGTCGAACAGAGAACAGTCGCGCTCCAGCGTGGCCGCGCTGCCTTTGAGCGCCGACTGGCCAGCGACGAGCGAGAACGTGCCTCCGCCGCACACGCCGGCGAACCGGCGCGGCGCTTTGGCGTCGGGATCGTCTTCCACCGCGACGCCGCGCACCTCGCGGCCATGCTCCACGTCGTAGAGCACCAGCGTTTGCAGCTTCGCGCTCGCATCCTCCCAGGCCACCGTCTTGCCGTCCTCGGCCAACAGGAAGTTGCCCGTCTTCTGCTTCCGCACCAGCTCGCTGCCGGTGGAGATGCGCGTGACCACGAGCTCGTCGCCGAAGCTCGCGACCCAGGTGTCCCCGGCGATCTCGGTGAAGGTCGGCGTCTTGCGGTTCGCGCTGGCATCGAGGGTGCGTCCGGTATCG
>JABFRG010000155.1 GCA_013141295.1 Polyangiaceae bacterium | reverse complement strand
GATAGCCCCTACTTCGGCAAGAACACCTGCGCGGTGAGCAACATCGCGAACCCGGACAACCTCACCTTCATCCCCGGCTACGGCGTTCTGCTCATCGGCGAGGACTCCGGCGCCGAGCACCAGAACGACGCCGTGTGGGCCTACGACATTCGCACCCGCGAGCTCACGCGCATTCTCTCGACCCCCTACGGCGCCGAGACCACCGGCCTCTACTTCTATCCGAACCTCAACGGGCACGCGTACATCAAGGTGCAGGTGCAGCACCCGTACGGCGAGTCGGACCAGGGCATGCTCACGAATCCCGCCGACGCGCGCTCCTATACCGGCTACCTCGGCCCCCTGCCCCCCATGGCGCCGTGAACCTGGTTCGCCTGTGCGCGCTCGCCGCGTGCGGGCTCACGTTGACCTCGCCGGGCGCCGGACCGCCCACGCCGCTACGGGCCCCGACGAGGGAACCGAACCTCGCGCCGTACATCCCGCCGCAGTGCTACGCGATCACGCGCGACGCGGCGGGGGTCCACAACCCCTGCTTCGTGTGCCACCAGGACGGCCCGCCGCCGAGCTACGTCCGCGACGCCGATCTGCAGACCGCGAGCACGTTTCCCGCCTACGCCACGGTGAACCGCTGGGCGAACGCGCTGGCCGCGCCGCCGTCCACCGATGGTGACGACGCCGAGACCCTGCGCTGGGTCCGCGCGTCCAACTACCAGGTGCAGCACGACTGCCACTTCGACGTCGACGACGAGGGCTTCGATCGCGATCCGCGGGGCGCCCTCACCGGCTGGCGCGCGTACGCCTACCTGCCGGTGCCGGGCATGTTCTGGCCCACCAACGGCGGGTCCGCCGGGGACGCGTTCGTTCGTCTGCCGGCGGAGTACCGGCAAGACGCCGCGGGCAAGGACGATCGCCGCATCTACCGCCTGAACCTGGCCATCGCGGAGGCCTACCTGCGCCGCGCCGACGTCCCCATCGACGAAACCGACGAGCGCGCGGAGGGGGTCGATCTCGACGCCGACGGGCACCTCGGCACGGCTCACCGCGTCGCCTTCGTGTGGCCGCCCAAGGCGCCCCTGCACTACCTCGGCCGCGCCGGAAGCCTCCAGCCGGCCACCGCGGGCCTCTTTCCCCAGGGCACCGAGCTCCTGCACACGCTCCGCTACCTCGACGTGCGAAACGGTCGGGTGGTGCCGGCGGCGCGCATGAAAGAGGTAAGATACATGCAAAAGGTCCGCTGGCTCGGCTATGCGGATCTCGAGCTGCTCCAGGCGCGGGAGGCGCGTGAAGAGGTGCAGAACCCCGATCGCCTGGAGAAGGTCCGGGGCGACCGGGAGCACGGCGTGGGCACCGGCCGCGGCTGGCGCATGGAGGCCAGCATCGAGGACGCCCGAGGCGCACTCCGTCCACAGAGCTACGAGGAGCTCGGCGCGTGCGTCGGCTGCCACGGGGGCATCGGCGCCGGCGTCGACGGGACCTTTAGCTTCGCGCGCAAGCTCGGGGCGGAGGCGTTCGCCGGCGGCTGGTTTCACCAGGGGCACCGCGACGAGCCGCTGCCGGAACGGAAGCGGAGCGACGGCCAAGGCGAATACGCGCACTACCTCGCCGAGGTCGGCGGGGGCGACGACTTCCGCAGCAACGACGAGATCGCCCGGGGGTTCTTCGGCCCCGACGGGAAGCCGAACCACGATGCCCTCCGCACCTTCGCGGGCGACGTGCGGCGCCTCATCGTGCCCTCGGCGACGCGCGCCCTGCGACTCGACCACGCCTACCGCCGGCGGGTGGAGAGCCAGAGCTTCGTGCTCGGCCGCGACGTCGTCATCGGCGCTCCGCCGCAGATCGCCGCGGAGGTCGCGCCCGATGCCCCCACCGGGGTGCGGACCGTCGTGACCGCGGAGTGAGGCCAAATCCCGAGGGTCTGCGCTATCGCATTGACGCGGCGCGTAACTTGCGTCACAACGAGTTCCCGTGAGCTCTGGTGACACGGCCTGGCTATTGGTTTGTTCCGCGTTGGTCCTGTTGATGACGCCGGGACTGGCGCTCTTCTATGGCGGGATGGTGCGGAAGAAGAACGTGCTCTCGACGTTCATGCACTCGTTCACTGCCATCCCGGTCATCACCGTACTGTGGGTTGTGTGCGGCTATTCCTTGGCCTTCGGCAAGAGCCACGGCGGCCTCATCGGCGGCCTCGAGATGGTGGGCCTGAACGGCGTGTTCGGGCAGACCTTCCAGACGGTGCCGCTCTTCGCCTTCGTGGCGTTCCAGATGATGTTCGCCATCATCACGCCGGCGCTCATCTCCGGCGCCTTCGCCGAGCGCATGAGCTTCGCGGCGTACATGCTGTTCATCGTCCTGTGGTCGCTCTTGGTCTACGTGCCGGTGTGCCACTGGGTCTGGTCGCCCGACGGCTGGCTGGCCAAGATGCACGCCCTCGATTTCGCCGGCGGCACCGTGGTCCACATGACCGCCGGCGCCTCCGCGTTCGTCTCCTGCCTGGTCATCGGCAAGCGCCTGAAGTACCCGCAAGAGCGCCCGCTCCCGCACAACCTCACGATGACCCTCACCGGCGCCGGCATCCTCTGGTTCGGGTGGTTCGGCTTCAACGCCGGTAGCGCTCTCGGCGCCTCGCCCCTCGCCGCCCTCTCCTTCGTGACCACCCACCTCGGCGCCTCGGGCGGCGCCCTGGGCTGGCTGTTCATCGAGTGGCGACACCGGGGCAAGCCCACCGCGCTCGGCGTGGCCTCGGGCCTGGTGGCGGGCCTGGTGGCCATCACCCCGGCGGCGGGCTTCGTCTCGCCCCTCTCGGCCATCGCCATCGGGTTTCTCGCCAGCATCGCCTGCTACTTCGCGGTGCTTGCAAAATACAAGTATGGCTACGACGACTCGCTCGACGCCTTCGGCGTGCACGGCGTGGGCGGCTTCGTGGGCGCGATCCTCACCGGCGTCTTCGCCGACCAGAGCCTGAACCCGGAAGCCGGGCAAAACGGCCTCCTCCACGGCAACCCCAAGCAACTGGCCATCCAGGCGCTCGCCTCGGGTGTTACCATCGGCTACGCCGCAGTGCTCACCTACGTCCTCCTGAAAGTCATCGGTCGCTTCCTCCCGCTCCGCGTGCAGCAGAGCGACGAGCGCGAAGGCCTCGACACCACCCAGCACGGCGAGGACGCGTACGCAGGATGAGCCGCGGACTCTACGAACCGAGAGAAGAGCACGACGCCTGCGGCCTCGGCTTCGTGGCCGACACCCGTGGCGACAAGAGCCGGCGCACGGTGCTGCAGGGGCTCGAGGTGCTGCGGCGCCTGGCCCACCGCGGGGCCGCCGGCGCCGATGCCGACAGCGGCGACGGCGCGGGCATCCTCACGCAGATGCCCCACGCCTATTTCGAGCTGGTCATGGAGCGAGCCGGCTTCGAGCTGCCGCTCGACGGCGACTACGGCGTGGCGCAGGTGTTCCTGTCCCGCGACTCGGCACGGGCCTACGCCCAGATGTACTGCCTCGAAGAGATCGTCCGCTACCACGGCCAGAAGGTGGTCGGCTGGCGCGACGTGCCGGTCGATCCCAAGGTCATCGGCCCCACCGCCCGCGAGAGCTTGCCCTGGATGCGGCAGCTGTTCATCGCGCGGATGTGCCCGGCGGCCGCCTTCGAACGCACGCTCTTCATGATCCGCAAGCGCGCCGGCAAGCTCGCCAGCCGCCGCGGCTTCGGCGACGATCTGTACTTCGCCAGCTGCTCCTCCAAATCCGTCGTCTACAAGGGGCTGGCCCTGCCGGAGCGCCTGGGCGAGTTCTACCGCGACCTCGCCGACGATCGCTTCCGCTCGAAGATCGCCCTGGTGCACTCGCGCTTCAGCACCAACACGTTTCCCACCTGGGAGCGCGCGCACCCCTACCGCCGCATCGCCCACAACGGCGAGATCAACACGCTCCGGGGCAACCAGAACTGGATGGCCGCCCGGGAAGCCCTCCTGGCCTCCACCGCGTTCGGCGAGCACATCGAGGACTTCAAGCCCATCATTCGCGACGGCGGCAGCGACTCGTCGTCGCTCGACAACGTGGTGGACTTCCTCCTCGCCAGCGGGCGCTCCCTACCCCACGTCATGATGATGCTGGTGCCCGAGGCCTACCGGCAGAACCCGGACCTCGATCCCGAGACGCGTGCATTCTACGCCTATCACGCCTCGCTGGTGGAGCCCTGGGACGGCCCGGCGGCGCTGGCCTTCACCGATGGGGAACGCATCGGCGCCATGGTCGACCGCAACGGCCTGCGGCCGGCCAAGTACGTAGTCACCGACGACGGGCTGGTGGTGCTCGCCAGCGAGCTCGGCGTGGTGGACATCCCCACCGGGTCGGTCATCGAGAAGGGCCAGCTGGCACCCGGGCGCATGCTCATGGTCGACACGCGCACCGGGCGCATCCATCGGCACGGAGAGATCGCCGCCGAGGTGGTCCGCAACAAGCCCTACGCCGCCTGGGTGGAGAGCGAGCGCCTGGATCTCCAGAGCTTCCCCGAGGTGCCGCCGCCGCGACCCAAGGACGACGCCGAGCGCACCCGCCGGCAGGTGGAGCTGGGCTACACCCGCGAAGACCTGCGCGTGCTCCTCGGCCCCATGGCCGAGACCGGTGAGGAGCCGGTGGGCAGCATGGGCGTCGACACGCCGCTCGCCGTCTTGAGCGAGCTCCCGCTCCCGCTCTTCCGCTACTTCAAGCAGCAGTTCGCGCAGGTCACCAACCCGCCCATCGACCCCATCCGCGAAGCGCTGGTCATGTCGCTCGGCACCAACCTCGGCTCCGAGTCGAACCTCCTCGACGAGACCAAGGAGCACTGCCACCTCCTCTCGCTCGACCAGCCGATCCTCGATGCCGCGTCGCTGGCGCGGCTCTCCGCCCGGCGCGATTTTCCGGTCACCACGCTGGCCCTGGATTTTCGCCTCCACGGCGACGCCGAGGGCTCCCTCCGCGCGGGTCTCGACGCGCTCCTCGAGGCCGCCGAAGCCGCGGTGGACGACGGCGCCATGGCCATCGTGCTCTCCGATCGCGACGCCGAGCACGCCTCCATCCCCAGCCTGCTGGCGGTGGCGGCGGTGCACCACCGGCTCATCAAGAACCAGAAGCGCGCCAAGGTGGGCCTGGTGGTGGAGTGCGGCGACGCCCGCGAGGTGGCCGACGTGGCGCTCCTGCTGGGATACGGCGCCGGCGCGGTGCACCCGTGGCTCGCGCTGGAGACGGTGTCGGCCCTCGCG
>JABFRG010000947.1 GCA_013141295.1 Polyangiaceae bacterium | reverse complement strand
GAGCCTACCAGAGGCATCTCGGGCCCAGAAGGGTGCATCCGCCCTATATCGCGGCCGTTTCGCCGACGATTGCGAGGTTCGTGCACAACGCCCCCCCGCGGCGCGCATCTGGGCTACACTCTTGAGGAATGGCGCTGGCCAAGCCGCAGCGACTGGGGCCCTACGAGCTCTCGAGCCACATCGCCACCGGCGGTATGGCGGAGGTGTACGTTGCGCGCCGCGAAGGTCCCCACGGGTTCCAGAAGACCGTGGCGGTCAAGCGCATCATTCCGCAGCTGGCGCAGGACCCGGAGTTCGTCGCCATGTTCGTGGACGAGGCGCGGGTCTCGGCGCACCTCTCGCACCCGAACATCGTCCAGGTGTTCGACTTCGGCGAGGACGAGGGCGAGCTCTACATGGCCATGGAGTTCGTGCAGGGCACGAGCACCGCCAAGCTCATTCGCGCCATCTCCGGTCGGCCGCAGCTGCTCCCGCTGGATGCCACGTTCCACCTGATCTTGAGCGTGCTTCGCGCCCTCGACTACGCGCACTCCGCGGTGGACGAAGAGGGCACCGGGCTGCATCTGGTGCACCGCGACGTCTCTCCCGGCAACATCCTGCTGCACGCCTCCGGCGCGGTGAAGCTCACGGACTTCGGCATTGCCCGCGCCGCGCGCATCGAGCGCCGGACCGACGCCGGCCAGCTCAAGGGCAAGCTCGGCTACATGTCGCCGGAGCAAGTGGTGGGTCGCGAGCTCGACCCGCGCAGCGATCTCTTCACGTTGGCGGTGGTGTTCGCGGAGCTGCTCACCGGCGAGCCGCTCTTCGCCGGGCAGAACGAGCTCGACGTGCTCATGCGCATCCGCGACGCGGACCTGCGCATCCTCGACCGCGCGCACATCCCCGAAGACGTGCGGAGCGTGCTGCTCCAGGCGCTGGCGCGCAAGCCGAAGGATCGCTTCGAGGACGCAGCGGCCTTCGCCTCGGCGCTCGAAGACGTCATCCGTCGGCGCCGCATGCCGGTCGCGCCCAGCGCCCTCGCGCAGGCGCTCATGAACTTGAACCTGGTGGGGGGGAGCCGCGAGTATCGCCTCGCGCAGCAACCGGACACCGAGTCTCTCTTGCCGCCGATCCCGGTGCGTCCGCCGGAAGAGGAGCTGCGCTCGACGGTGATCCCGCCGGTGCGCGCCGAGGGAGGCTCCTCGCGCATGTCGCTGCCGTCCACGCCGCTCCCCACCAGCTGGACCCTGCGACTGGGCGACGACGTGCGCCCGGGGCTCACCTACCCGGAGGTGATCGAGCTCCTCGTCACCGGCAAGGTCCCGGCGGAGAGCGCGCAGTTCTCCAAGGAGGGCTCGCCGTTCCAGGTGGCCCGCGGATATCCCGAGCTCTCGCGCTTCGTCACCAGCCCCGCGCTGGCGTGGACCGAGCACATGCCCACCGGGGTCATCGACCGGAAGATGGTCGACCGCGCCACGCTGCCCTCGCGCCTCTACTATTTGGCGGTGAACCGCGAGACCGGCGCGCTGCTCCTGCAGTCCGGCGAGAAGAAGAAGAAGATCTTCTTCGTCGACGGCGTCCCGGAGTACGTCGCCTCGACCGATCGCGCGGAGCTGCTGGGCGAGTGTCTGGTGCGGCGCGGGCAGGTGCTGCGCATGGAAGTCGACATGGCGCTGGCCATGCTCTCGGAGTTCGACGGCAAGCTCGGCGACGCGCTGGTGGGCCTCGGCGTGCTGCGGCCCATCGAGCTGTTCCGGGCGGTCCTCGACCAGACCCAGGACCGCATCGTCGAGGCCTTCTCGTGGTCCGACGGCGAGATTGCGTTCCTGCCCGGCGCGCGCTGCCAGGAGGAGACGCTCCCGCTGGGCGTGAAGCCCTTCGAGCTCATCTCGCGCGGCATCTGCGAGCACTACGGGTACGTGGAGCTCGGAGAGATTCTCGAGCGGGTCGGCAACGACTCCCTCGAGCGCGTGGTCCCGCTGCCGGTGCGGGTGGAGTCGTTTCGGCTGCCGGAGCGCGAAGAGCGCGTGCTCCAGAGCATCGAGGGTCGCATCACCCGCAGCGATCTCGAGGACCGTGCGGTGCGCGAGAACATGGCCACGCCCGACGAGGTGGCTCGGGCCATCTTCTTCGGGCTGTCGTGCGATATCCTTCGCACGCCGCGCTGGCGCGGCTTCGTCTCGTCGCACCCGCGGCGCTGATTTGTCTCAGACCGGGACGCCGCAGGCCTTGAGGAGCAGGTAGCCGCCGGCGCTGATGGCCGCCGCGCCCGGCACCGTGAGCACCCAAGCCCACACGATGCGACCGGCAACGCCCCAGCGGACCGCCGAGAGCTTCTGCACGCTGCCCACGCCGACGATGGCGCCGGTGATGGTGTGCGTCGTGGAGACCGGAATGCCGAGCCCCGTGGCGAGGAACAACGTGGCCGCGCCGGCGGTCTCGGCGCAGAAGCCGCCCACCGGCTTCAGCTTGGTGATCTTCATGCCCATGGTGCGGACGATGCGCCAGCCGCCGGTGAGGGTGCCGAGGCCCATGGCCGCGTGGCAGGAGAGCACCACCCAGAGGGGCACTCCGGCGTCGGCCTTGATATAGTGGCTGGCCACCAGGGCCGCCACGATGACGCCCATGGTCTTTTGCGCGTCATTGCCGCCGTGGCCGAGCGAGTACAGCGCGGCCGAGAGGAACTGCATGCGCCGGAAGGTCTTGTCGACCTTGCGCTGCGGCGTGCGCCCGAAGATGAGCATGGTGACGCGCATCATGATCCATCCGAGCAAGAAGCCGAGGAGCGGCGACACCAGGATGAACACGGCGGTCTTCAGGAAGAACTTGCCGTCGAGGGAGCCGAAGCCCGCCTTCATGACCGCGGCGCCGGCGATGCCGCCCATGAGCGCGTGCGACGACGACGTGGGCAGGCCCCACCACCAGGTGAGCAAGTCCCAGACGATGGCTCCCATGAGCCCTGCCGCCACCAGCCCCAGCGTCACCACGTCGGCGTGGACGCCCTTGGCGATGTTGCCGGCGACGTGCGTGCTGAAGAACAGGAACGCGATGAAGTTGAAGGCCGCCGCCCACACCACCGCGGCGCGGGGCGAGAGGACGCGCGTGGACACGATGGTGGCGATGGAGTTCGCGGCGTCGTGGAAGCCGTTGATGTAGTCGAACACCAGAGCCAGGCCGACGATGAGGACGAGGAACAGCATCAGGCGTACTCGAGAACGATGCCTTCGAGGATGTTCGCCACGTCGTTCGCTCGGTCGGTAGCGCCCTCGAGGTTGTCGAACAGATCGCGCCACTTCAGGATCTCGACCGGGTTCATGGCGTCGCGGTAGGGGCCGCCGTCGGCGCCGCCACGGGTGCGATAGATGTTGCCGAGGGCGCGCCGGAAGATGGCATCGGCCTCGCTCTCCAGCCGGTCGATCTCCCGGCAAAGGATGAGGATCTCCTGGGGCTTCTTCAGGCCCGGGAGCAGATCCATCGCTTCCTTCATCTTCTCGCAGCACTGCACCAGCACCTTGGCGAGCTCCTTGGCCTCGTCGCGCGACGCCTCGATCTCGAAGATCACCACGCGATCGGACACCGCATGGATGGCGTCGAGGACGTCGTCCATGGTCGTGATCAGCGTGTGGATGTCGTCGCGATCGATGGGCGTGATCCACGTCTCGTGGAGCGCCTTCAGGGTGTCGTGGGTGATGGTGTCGGCGGCGTTCTCGGCCTTCTTCACGTCGGCCGCGAGCTCGGCCTTGCGGTCCATGTTCTCGAACATTTCTTCGAGGGCTCGCGCGCCTTCGAGGCTCTTCTGCGCGTGGTCCTTGAAAGCCTGGAAGAACGTGTCGTCTTTGGTGGAGATGCCGAACATGTGGGAACAGACTTCGCCGCTCTCGGTGACGAAACGGTGTCGTCCGGGCAAATCGTTGGTGTTATCGGCCTGCCCTATGGGGGAACCCGAGAGATTCCGCGGAGTCCTTCGTCACGCAGCCGTCACGGACGCAGCGAAAGATCGCGCCGCAGCACCGGATACGGCGGCTGGTCGACGCTGATCTCGAAGCCCAGCTGGCGATAGAGTGCCTCGGGCCCGAGGAACGCGGCCTCGTCGTAGAGGCGCGTCGGGCTGCGCCGGGGATACGCCTCGATGCAGCGGGCGCCCTGGCGCTGCGCCTCGGCGATGGCGCCGGTGATGAGCGCCCGGGCCACGCCCTGCTCGCGGTGGTCCGGGTGCACCAGCATGCATCCGATGGCGAGCACCCCGTCGTCGGGGCCCAGGTCGAGCGTGCGGTACACGGGCAGGTTGCGGAGCTTCGGCACGGCGGCCCGGGGCGAGAGCTTGAGCCACCCCACGATGGCGCCATCGGCCGATGCCACGAGGCCGGCGCCCTCGGGACGGGCCTCGCGCACGGAGGCTTCGAGCTCGGCGCGGCTCTCTTCGGGGCGCGCCGCGCTCCGCTCGAGCCACCCGTTCTTGTCGCCGGCGAAGTGCCAGTAGCGACAGAAGCAGGTGGAGCCGGCCGCCTCGAAGAACGCCGCAAGCGCGACCGCGTCGGTGGGCCCCACCGCGCGAACTTCCGGAGCGACCTTCACGGCAAGGCGCCACGGGCGGGAAAATCCCCTTCCGTCGCCGCCGCCACGCGCAGGATGGTGGCCTCGTCCCAGGGGCGTCCGATCACCTGCAGGCCCACTGGCAGCGCGCCGGCGAAACCGCAGGGCACGCTCAAGGCGGGGAGGCCGGCCAGGCTCGCCGGCAGCGTGTAGATATCTGCAAGATACATCGAAAGCGGATCGCTCTTCTCCCCCAGGCGGAACGCGGTGGTGGGCGTGGTGGGGGTGCAGACCACGTCGACCTCCCGGAACACCTGGGCGAAGTCCTGGGCGATGCGGCGCCGCTGGTCCATGGCCTTCTTGTAGTACGCGTCGTAGTAGCCGGCCGAGAGCACGAAGGTGCCAAGGAGGATGCGCCGCTTCACCTCGGCGCCGAAGCCGCGGCTCCGGGTTCGCTCGTACATCTCGTGGAGCGACTCGCCGGCCACCCGCGCGCCGTAGCGCACGCCGTCGAAGCGCGAGAGGTTGCTGGAGGCCTCGGCGCTGGCCACGATGTAATAGGTGGCCACCGCGTAGCGGGTGCTCGGCAGCGACACCGGCACGCACACGGCGCCCCGGGCTTCGAGCGCGCGCAGCGCCTCCCGCACGCGGGTCTCCACCTCCGGATCGATCCCCTCGGCGAAGTACTCGGCGGGCACGCCGATGCGCAGGCCGTACACGTCGCTCTCCTTGGCGAGCGG
>JABFRG010000533.1 GCA_013141295.1 Polyangiaceae bacterium | reverse complement strand
GCGCATCGGCGGCAAGGTGGCTTCGGCCGACACCGTCGCGCACGTGGGCGATACCGTGACCGTCGACGGTGGCCGCGCAGTGTTCGCGCGCAAGGACGGCGACGCGCGCGTGGCCACCTGGTCGCTCGCCAGCGGTGGCAGCGGGCAGGCCCGAGCGCGTCTCGTCGCCGAGGACCGAGCGCTGGTGGTGGCGCTGGAAGACGGCGCGGTCGAGGCCGAGGTTCGCTCTTCCGATCGCCAGTCGTTCGCGGTCGACGTGGGTCGCTCGCGTGTCTCCGTGAAGGGCACGCACCTGCGGGTGGAGCGCCATGGCAACAAGGTCTCGGTAGACCTCACGCGGGGCGTCGTCTCGGTGGGCTCCACCTCGAGCTTCGCGGGAACGCTCATCTCGGCGCCGGCTCACGTGGAGCTCGACACCGAGCACCCGGAAGCACTCGACGTCGATCGCGTTCACGTGCGTCCGGCGGAGTCCTTCGAAGAGCAATCTGCGGTCCTCGCGCCCACGCCCAACTTCGATCCCGCGAGCGCCGATCCCAAGACCTCGCATGGCAACCCGGTGGCTCCTGCTTCGGCTCCGGTCAAGTCGGCGCCTACCGTCGATGCGCCTCTGGAGGTCGATCCGCGTACGCGCATCCTGGCCGGCGTCCGCAACTGCGTGCTCACGCACGGCGACGGCGCAGTGGGCAGCAGCGGCTCCGGCGTGGCCGTGTCGGTGTCGTCCAAGCTCGACCTCACGCTCGACGCCAGCGGCGCGGTGCGCTCGGCTCGCTTCTCCCCGCCGCTGCATCCGGACGCACAGAGCTGCGCCGCGGAGATCATCTACAAGGTTCGCTTCGAAGGCGGAGCGACCAGCGTCTCGCTCCCCATCGACGTCAAGCGCTGAGTCCTACTCCTCTTCGACGCGCGTCATCTCCGTGATGATGTGCGTCTCCTTGGCGCCGATGAGGCCGAACTGGACGCCCATTCCATCGGTACGGGTCCAGCGAACGACCCCCGGCAAGAGCATCGTCGCCTCCGGCGTGCGCAGCTCCACCGTGACGGAGGCGCCGAACGGAAAGACCACGCGCGTCTCGATGAACATGCCGCCCAGGCAGATGTCGCGGGCGCGACCGCGGCCTTTCACGCCGGTCTTGGTGTCCACGATGTTCACGTCTTCGTCGATGGGTGTCCGCTGAAACCGTCGAAGTTCGACCATGGGCATCCGTGAGTAAAGGTGGAGCTGCGGAGCTCGCGCGCATCCTCGCGCACGCAAGCAGCTCTAGTGTACCATGGGGCTCGCGACGCATGTCCGAACCTACAGTCAAAATTCCCAGCAAGCGGCGAGCGCAGGGCGCAGGCCTGGCGCTGGTGCCCGTGGTCGTTGCGGCCTTCCTCGGCTTCCTCTCGCTGCCCCGGGCGGTGCCACCCGACGAGGTGCCTCTGCCGGAGGTAGATGGCCGCGCGCTGGAGAAAACCCGGGCGATCGAGGATCATCTGATCGCAAACTTCGATCGGGAGGGCCTGGTGGGAGACGTGCGGGCCTTGGGGTCTGCGCTGCGCGCCTACCATCGCGCACAGCTCGACGGTACCGCCGACACCGCCGCCACCAAGCAAGACGTGGAGCGCGCTCGCGCGCTTGCCGTGGGCACCGCGGGCATGGAGAAGGTGCACGCCCTCTTCGTGGTGCAGCGCACGGCCTTCTTTCGCGAGGTCGCCGCCTACGAGAGCACCGGCGTGGAGTCCGACGAGCTGCGCGAGCTGGGCGGCGCGTTCTTGCCCCGGCTGCGGCAGGCTGGGTGGGTGCGCGACCATCGCATTCTCGCCAGCGACGACGAGCGACGCGTTCTCTACAAGATGATGTGGGGCCTCGACGTCGGGCTCGATCAGGACGCGCCCTTCGTCCTCGATCTCGAAGAGCGCCGCATCCTGTATCGCCTCTACCTGCGCCTGCCGCACCCGCCGGAGCACTTGCGGGTGACGCTGGCGAAGGCCAAAGAGCACGCTCGCGACGCCGCCGAGTGCGCCAAGGTCGAGGACGAGGAGCGGGCGATGGCCGAGAAGTGGCGCGTGTCGAAGATCACCGTCCTCGGGGAGTTCGATCCCACGTACCCCACCGAGTACGCGCTGGGTATCGCGCACTATCGGCTCGGCGACTACGTGGCGTCGGCAGCCGATTTTCGCCGACACCTCGATCGCCATCCCTCGGGCCCGCTCACGCTGCGCGCTCAGAACTACCTCAAGGCCGCGCTCCAAGCCGCGGAAGGGACGCTCTGACCATGCGCGCGCTGCTGGTGGACGACGATCGCGGCCTGGGCTCGCTCCTCCGCGAGTACCTGGGGGCCCATGGGGTCGAGGTAGAGCAGGTCGAAGAGGGGGCTTCCGGGCTCGCGCGCGTGGGCACCGAGCCCTTCGACGTGGTGCTGCTCGACGTGATGCTGCCGGGCGAGGACGGCTTCTCGCTGCTGCCCAAGTTTCGCGCGCAGGGATCGGCGCCGGTGATCATGCTCACCGCGCGCGGCGACGACGACGACCGGGTGCGCGGCCTCGAGCTCGGCGCCGACGACTACCTGGCCAAGCCGTTCAACCCGCGCGAGCTGCTCCTGCGCATGAAGGCGGTGCTGCGTCGCACCGAGATCGTCCCCGCGCCCAGCGAGAGCGAGCGCATCGTGCTCGGGGCGGTGGAGGTCCTGGCTGCCGCGCACTCGGTGCTGGTGGACGGGAAAACCGTGGATCTTACATCTTTCGAGTTCCGACTGGTGCTGGCGCTGGCGCGCAAGGCGGGAACGCCGGTGTCGCGCGAGGAGCTGGCCCACGCGGTGGGGCTGGGCGAATCGTACGACCCCAGCGTGGATCGCTCGCTCGACGTGCACGTGAGCCACCTTCGGCAGAAGCTCGAGGAGGACCCGCGAGACCCGAAGCGCATCAAGACCGTGCGCGGCGTGGGCTACGTGTTCGCGAGGCCCACGTGAACCTGCTCCGCACGCGGGTGTTCTTCGGGCTCCTCCTGTCCATCGCGTTCGCGGCCATCACCAGCTACTTCGCCACCTCACTCCTCGGGCCCACGCCCGGGGAGGCGCCGATCCGCGTCACCGCGCGGACCATCCAGACCAACCTCGAAGCCTGGTGGGGCGACCCGCCCAAGTGCGACGCGTACATGCGCGACGTGCGGAAGAACACCGGCCTCGACCTGGTCTTGCTCCGTGACCTGAACCAGCTGCCGCGCGGCGCCATGCGCGCCAAGCGGCGCGACGCCATCACGTTCGATCCCGACGGGCACGCGTACATTCCCATCTCCGACAAGGGCGAGCTGGCGGCCATCGTCGAGCTGCGTATGGCGCGTCCGCCGCCGCGGCCCCGGCCCACGGTGGCCATCGCGGTGGCAGTGGTGGTGCTGGCGGCAGCGGCCTATTTGCTCTCGCGGCGTCTCACCCGACCGCTGGAGGACGTGGCGCAGGCAGCGCGGCGCTTCGGCGGCGGCGACCTCGGTGCGCGCGCGCTCACGAGCTCCGGGAGCTCCTCGGAAGAGGTGCGCTCGGTGGCCGAAGCCTTCGACGAGATGGCCGAGCGCATCCAACGGGTGGTGGTGGACCAGCGCTCGCTCCTCGGTGCCATCAGCCACGAGCTCCGTTCGCCGCTGGGTAGAGCGCGCGTCGCCCTGGAGATCGCCCGCGACCGGACCGGCGATCCGGCGCTGGATCGCATCGAGAAAGACCTGGGCGAGATCGACGCCATCCTCACCGATCTCCTGGCTTCGGCGCGGGCCGGCCTCTCCGACTTGCGGCCGCAGAAGACCGAGCTCCAGGGCTGGATCCTCGAGCGCATCGCCATGGAGCCGGAGTCGCCGCCCATCGAGCTCGTGATGCCCGAGCCCATCACCATCCACGTGGACCAGGCGCTCCTCGGCCGGGCGTTCGCGAATCTCGTGCAGAATGCACGAAAATATGGGCATCCGCGGGAGGAGCCCCTGGTGGTGCGGGTGGAAAAGACCAAGGCTGGCGCCAAGATCGCCGTGGAAGACCGGGGGCCCGGGATTCCCGAGGAGGTGCTCCCGCGGATCTTCGACGCCTTCGTGCGGGCCGACAAGGCGCGCACCCCCAAGAGCGACGGAGAGGGTACCGGTCTGGGGCTGACGCTGGTGCAGCGCATCGCCGAGGCGCACCGGGGAACCGCCGGAGCCGAGAACCTGCCGTCCAAGGACGAAGCACCGAAGGCGCCGGGCACCGACGGCGCTCACGCGGGCGCCCGGGTGTGGTTCACGGTGGAAGACTTGGCCCCGGTGGTCGCACCTACATAGGATCCGCGCGTGGCAAAGCTGTCGCGTGCATCGCTGGCCCTCCTGGCCATTCTTCTCGCCGTGGGCGCGGTCTTGTACCTGGCCGTGTTCGACGTCTGGGTGGTCCCGGACGGGGCGCCTTCCACCGCGGCCCTCGAGCCGGGGGACGTGGTCCTGGTGGGGCGACGCAGCGAGCCCACCAAGGACGCGCTCGTCCGGTGCAGCGACCCCCGCACGCAAGCGGTGGTGGCCGGTCGCGTCTCGGCGCTGGCGGGCGAGCGGGTGGCGGCCACCAACGGCAAGGCCGCCGGCGTGGAGCCGGGGCACGTGGTCGTTCGCAAGGAATCGCAGGCGGAACCGGCAGAATCGCTCTCGCTCGGTCGCCGCACGGCACCTGCGCCCGCGCGTAAGGCTCCGGCGGCCGTGGCATCGGCGCCGGCCGCTCCCGCCTCCGTCGAGGCCGGAGAGATGCTTCCCGGGCAGACCTGCCGCCGGGTCGTCTATCGCCTATGGGGGCGGCAGGGGCCATTTTCCGAGGCCCGCCGTTTTTCCCCGATTTACTGACGCGCCCACGGGCCTTTTGGTAATCTTCTCGCCCTCCTATGAACCTCGAGATCGGCATCGTCTGTGCCCGCTGCGACGCCTACGCGTCGATGGGTACGGCGCAGTGTCCGACGTGCGGGAACGATCTCGCGCTGGCGGACCCCGACGAACGGGGACCGGCCACCGAGGCCTCGTTCCCCGCACCGGCGGCAGCGGCGCTCCCGAGCCCCGATAGCGAACCGCCCACGTTGGCCCGCGCTACGGCGCTCGAGGCGCCCGGTGTCGACAGCGAGCCGCCCACCTTGGCCCGCGCTCCGTCGATTGACACCGCTGCGCGCGGGGCGATCGCGGACGTGCCCCCGGTGTCGGAGGACGCGCCGAAGACCGACCGCACGCCTTCGATGGTGCCGCCGCCGCCCGCTCCGGTTCACGCGCCCTCGCCCCCCACGCCGCGTGGCGT
>JABFRG010001115.1 GCA_013141295.1 Polyangiaceae bacterium | reverse complement strand
GCGTTGGTGTGGACCGCGGGGGCCGGCGAGCAATGGGTGTCGTAGCCCGGCGCGACCGGGGCCACCGTGGGGAACAGATCGGCCGGCGGAGGCGTGCTCGCGACGCCGGCGCGGGTCTGCGCGGGCCCGCTTTCCACCTGCACCGAGCAGGCCGCGGCAAACGTGACGACGAGGAGCGAGAGGGGGAGGGCGAGGGCTTGCTTCATGAGGACGTGCTTCTTCAGGAACCGAGCCATCGGTGCGCCGGCTCACCTTGCGCACGGAACCCCGGGAATTGCCCGGTCAGCGGCCTCTGACCCTGGGTCGCTCACGACGCATGGGCGACTTCTCCGGCGTCTTCCGCGCGCCATCGGTGACGCACCCGGGTTGCCGAAAGGGTGACGGCCTGCGGGCGCCGCGGCATCATGGAGTGTGCCCTCGTCGCCACGGGTCCGAACCTCCCTGCGCCTCGCACTGGCGTGCGCGCTTGCTTGCGCCGCAACGCGGTGCGTCCCCAGCTCGACGTCGGCCCCTCCCGCCGGCACCGTACCGCCCAGCGCGACATCGGTGCCGAGTGGGAGCTCCCTTGCCGCCGCCGGGCCTCCGGATGCATCGACGGCGCAGGCTCCGCCGGAGCGCGACGCGGAGGCAGATGGCGGGCGCCTCGTGTCGGCTGCTCCGGGGCCCCAGTTTCTGGGGCGTTTCGACCTCCGCGACGACGGCAGCGCGCGGTTCTCCTGGCCTGGATCGGCGATCCTCGTGCGCTTTCGCGGCACGCAGCTCACCGTCACCTTCGACGACCACGGCTGGAACCACATGGATGTGCGCATCGACGGCGCATGGCACGCGCGCTTGCCGCTCAAGAAGGGCAAGCTCGTGTACACCCTCGCCACGGGGCTACCGGAAGGAGAGCACACGGTCCGGGTGGCGCGCCGCAACGAGGGCCACGGCGGCATCACCACGTTTCATGGGTTCGCGGCTCCGGGCGGCGAGATCCTGTCGCCACCGCCGGCGCCGCAACGTCGCCTCGAGGTGCTGGGCGACTCCATCACCTGCGGTTTCGGCGTGGACGGGCGCGATCCGTGCCCCTTCGAGTACTGGAGCGAGAATCACGAGCGAAGCTACGCGGCGATCCTCGGGCGCGCGCTCGAGGCCGAAGAACATACGGTGGCGTGGTCGGGCTTCGGGATGCTGCGCGGCGCCGACGGCAGCCGCACGTCGACCATGCAGTCACTCTTCGGACGGACCCTCGCCACGGACTTCAATCTGCCGTGGTCGTTCGATCGCTACCAGCCGCACGCGGTGCTCATCGCCCTCAGCACCAACGACTTCGCCAAGGGCGATCCGGGGCCGCCGTTCGTCGCCGCGTACGATGCGTTCCTGGCGCGCCTCCGCAAGGTGTACCCACTGGCGCTGCTGGTGGCCACCACCAGCCCCATGCTCGGCGGCGAGCAGAAGGAGACTTCCCGGCGGCTCATTCGCGAGGCGGTGGCGCTGCGGGGGGCGGCGGGCGACCACAAGGTCGACTTCTTCGACTTCGATTCGCAGAAGATCTCCGACGGGTTCGGCTGCGGGCACCATCCGAGCGCCAAGGTGCACGAGGACATGGCGCGCAAGATCGAGCCGTACCTCCGGGAGAAGCTGGACTGGCGCTGAGCTTGGCACGTTTCGGGCATGCGACATGACCGTACCGACACCGCCATGTGGCTCACATTGAGGACGGGCTTTCCCGAAGGCGGGTGATACGTTTTTCGGTGTGGGGCAGATCACGCGCGTCGGCACCGGTCATTCCAAGCTCGCTTCCGCGCGCGATGCGCTGAACGAAGCGCTCACGCGCGCGAGCATCCTGCCCACCGCACCCAAGCTCGGCCTCATCTTCGCCGGCCCCGATCACGACCTGGGCGCGCTCCTGCGCGCGGCGCACAGCCGTCTCCCGGATACGAAGCTCCTGGGCAGCACCACCGCCGGCGAGTTCACGGAATCGGGCTTCTCGCACAACGGCGTGGCCGCGTGCCTCGTGTATGGCGACGGCCTCCTGGTGGAGAGCGCCTTTTCTCGGGAGCTCACTCGGGGGGCCGAGAGTTGCGCCCGGAACGCCGCCGAAGGTTTCGGTGCTGCGGAGATGGAGGCTCGGCATCGCGGCCTGGCGACCTCCCTGTCGATCATTCTCCTCGACGGCCTCACCGGGGGTGGGGAGCGCTTCGTCGCGGAGATGCTCAAACGCACGCGGCCCTTCCAGCCGATGGTGGGCGGCGCAGCCGGCGACGAGGGCCGCTTTCGGCGGACGCTGGTGGGGAGCGAGCGCTCGGCCGCGTCCGATGCCGCCGCGGTGGCGCACGTGTTCGCTCGAACGCCCTGGGGCATCGGCGTGGGGTCGGGTCTGCGCGCCACGACCGATCGGATGCTGGTGACACGCGCCGACGGCAACACGCTGCACGAGATCGACGGGCGCCCGGCCTTCGACGTGTACCGCGACCACGCGTTGGGGCGTGGGGTGCACCTCACGCCCGAGAACGCGGTGCCCTATCTCATCGCCAACGAGCTCGGCGTGTACTTTCTCGACGAGGTGTCGCATGCCCGGGCTCCGCTCGCAGTGGCCCATGGCGGGGCGCTCACGCTCGCGGCCTCCATCGAGCGCGGCGCCTCGGTGTGCATTCTCGATGGCGATCCATCGGCCATGATCCTCGCGGCGCGTCGGGCCGCCCGCGACGCTCGCGAGAGCCTCAAGGGTCGTCGCGTGGCCGGTGCGCTGGTGTTCGACTGCGTGTGCCGCGGCATGATGATGAAGGCGGACTTCCCGCGGGAGATCGACGCGGTGCGCGAGGAGCTGGGGGACGTCCCGGTGGCGGGGTTTCTCACCTACGGCGAGATCGCCCGCTACAGCAGCAAGCTCTCCGGCTGGCACAACGCCAGCGCCGTGGTGGTGGCTATTCCCGAGTAATCGGTGGCCCTACCGCGCGGTTTGGAAGAGCTCGCCGTTCTCGAGCGCGCGGAAGTCGCGGTGGGGAATGCGGGCGGCGTCGAGCGCCAGGTTGAGCTCACCCACCGGCTGGTACTGGCCTTCGTCGGCGAGATCGAAGGTACCCCAGTGGATGGCCACGCTGGTGGTGGCGCCGAGCATCCGATGGGCCTCCACCGCCTGCGACGGTGACATGTGCGAGGGACCCATGAACCACTCGGGCTTGTAGGCGCCGATGGGGAGGAGCGCCACCGTGGGGGCTCCCAGTCGCTGGCGAATCGTGCGGAAATGCGGCCCCAGGCCGGTATCGCCTGCAAAGTACACGGAACCCGAGGGGCCGACGATCATGAAGCTGCCCCAGAGGACCTGGTCGCGATCGCCGACGCCTCGCGCCGACCAATGCTGGGCCGGCGTGAACACCACCTCGACGCCGTTCTTCAGTGGCGTGCGCCCCCACCAGTCGAGGTCGGTCGCGCGATCGACGTGCGCGCTCTCCATCACCGCCGCTGTGCCCAGGCCCGCCAGCACCCGAGGATGAAAGCGATCGGAGAGGCGCTTCAGGGTCACGGCGTCGCAGTGATCGTGGTGATCATGGCTGATGAGCACCGCGTCGATGGGCGGCAGGTCGTCGAACCGGATGCCCGGCGGCTTGTGCCTCTCGGGCCCCACGAACGACACCGGGCTCACGCGCTCCGACCACACCGGATCGGTGAGGATGTTCACGCCGTCGATCTGCACGAGGGTGGTGGCGTGGTTCACGAAGGTGACGCGGATGGTGTGCGGGGGCGCAACCGGGTCGGGTTTGCTCGGTCGCGTGTCGACCCAGTCGGGCCAGTCGATGGCGCCGCCCTGCAGCTGCCACTGGAGGAAGCCGCCGAAGCCCGGCTGGGGGGCCGCCGGGACGTTGCGGAACTTGCTGCCGTCGAAGTGATCCGAGGGCGCGCCCTGGTAGCCCGCAGCGCCGAAGCATCCGAAGAGCGGAAGGAGCAGGACGAGGGGCCACCGGCGCATCAGGCGGACCACCCTAGCCGGCGATTCTCGGTGTAGCCGAAAATTCTTCGCTCCGCGGCCGGCCTTCGGGATTTCCTGCGCGCCCAGGACCGACGGCACATATCGGCGGTAGTCGCGGCCCCCGCCGCCGTGTAGCGTCCGCTGCGCGTCGTAGCTCACACCCCACGAGGGCCTCATGCATCACCGCTCTGCTCTTCATGTCGCGTTGGTTTCGATGCTGGTCGCGGTGGCCTGTGGTGGCCGCGTCGACGACGAGGCCCCGAGCGTCGACGCCGGGGCAGGGGCAAGCTCCAGCGGCAGCAGCGGCGCGAGCTCGTCGTCGGGTGGGTCCAGCAGCGGCAGCTCCGGCACCTCGTCGGGTGGGTCCAGCAGCGGCAGCTCCGGCACCGGGCCCAGCGCGTGCGTCCCCACGTGCGCCCTCGATGCGGAGTGCCAGTCGAGCTGTCCGGCAATCCCCTCCGCGGTGTACTGCTGCGATCTGACCAACGTCTGCTACCGGACCGGTGGTGCCAAGTGCCCGGCGCGCCCGGATCCCGACGCCGGCATCGGCGGCTCGATGTACTGAGCTACGCCCCGTGCCCGTGCCCGCGCTCCCTCTCCGGGGGCCGGAAGACTAGGGATAGGGCCCAACTAAGTCTGCAGCGGCGGACCCACGTAGCGGGCGCGCGGTCGAAGTAGCGCGCCCTGGGCCCGCTGCTCCATCACGTGGGCGACCCAGCCGAGCACGCGCGCGAATGCGAAGAGGCCGGTGGCGGCGCCGGGCGGAAGGCTCGCGCTGCGGGCGAAGGCCACCAGTGCGAGGTCGATCAACGGCGCTTCGCCGAGCGCATCACCCACGGCGCGCACCCAGTCGCGGGTGCGTGGGTCGGCGATGCCGGCCTCGCTCAGCATCTGGAAGACCTGCTGCGCGCGCGGATCGCCCTCGGGATAGAGCGGGTGGCCGAACCCGGGCAGGCCCTCGCCGCGCTCCACGCGCTTTCGCACGACCGCCCCCAGATGGGTGCGCGGGAGCCCGGTCATCATGGCCTCCAGGCGATCGCAGGAAGCGCCGTGGCGAACGCCGGTGACCGTGTACAAGGCCGCGCCCACGCACGCGTAGAGATCGGCGCCGGCCGAGGCGGCGATGCGCGCGGTGAAGGTCGATGCGTTGAGCTCGTGGTCCGCGCACAGCACCAGGGCCGCGCCCAGCACGTCGACGTGGGCCGCGGTGAGGCCCAGCGCGCGTCCGAGCCTCGGCACCAGCGCACCCTTGCCGCGCAGCGGCGCGCCGGCCATGGCCTCGGCGAACTGCCCCACCAGGCCTGCCG
>JABFRG010000573.1 GCA_013141295.1 Polyangiaceae bacterium | reverse complement strand
CCCCAAGCGTTCGTCGAGCGTGAGCAGGGCAAGCTCTCGGCACTCGTGAAGCAGCCGGCCTCGGCCGCGCGCGAGGCGCAGATCACCGCCGAGCTCGAGACGATGGTGGACTACCAGGTGCTGGCCCAGCGCTCCTTCGGCGAGCCGTGTCCGGTGGGTGTGGCCTCCTGCACGAACCACTGGAAGGACCTCACCGCCGACCAGCGCACCGAGGTGACCGACCTCCTCAAGCGCCTCGTGCAGAAGAACTACAAGAAGAACCTGACGAAGACCGTCGACTACGACATGACCTACAAGGCGAGCGTCGAGTCGGGTGGCGACACCAAGGTGCGCACGCAGGCGAAGTCGAAGCTCAACGCCCGCGAAGCCCCCATCTCGGTCGACTACATCGTCAACGGCAACGGCGGGAGCTACCACGTGGTCGACATCGTCACCGAGGGCTCCAGCGTCTCGAAGAACTACTACAACCAGTTCCACAAGATGCTCACCACGCCGGAGCAGGGCTACGCCTACGTGGTGAAGAAGCTCAAAGAGAAGATCGCGAAGTAACCCACTCGCGCTCGCTCAATCGGCGGTGATGGTGATCGACCCCTGGCGAAGGCCGAGGATCACCTTCACCGCTTCTTCTTTTGTCTCGTAGATGTGCGAGGGGCGGTGGGTGGCGAGGGCGATGGATCGCTGCGTGGTCCGCATGAGCGGATCGTCCGAGAGGCCCCAGCGCACGATGCGATCGAAGCAATGGGTGCCGACGTATTGCCCGCGCGTCCGGTAGAGCGACCCCAGCGCGGTCATGTCGAACTGGAACCCGGCGTAGCCGGCGCACATGTCGCACTTGACGCCGGACCACTTTTTCCAGGCCGCAATGAGCCGGTCGAAATGCGCATTCAAGTGGGCTTCCGTGTCCCACCGGCGACGCGAAACATCGATGAAGAAGATCCGCAGCTCGGTGTCGTACGCCAGGTCGGCTTCGTTGACGTTCTTGCCCTTCGACTCGTGGATCATCCGCTTCCTCGGGTACCCCTGATGACAAAAGGATACGCACGCCATTGGCCGGACCGAAGAACTATCGCGTCGCCCGCGGGTCTTTTCCGAAGTCGTCGGGCTCGCCTACGTCATTCGGTGGCGAGCGCGATGGTGCCCTTACGCAACCCACGAATGACCGCCACCGCTTCGTCTTTGGAGCCGTAAATGTGCGAGGGCCGATGCGCGGCCATGGCGAGATAGCGCTGGGTGGTACGCAGGAGCGGGTCGTCCGCCAGGCCCCAGCGCACCATCGGGTCGAAGCATCGCTCGAGCGCCTGCTGGGCCCGCGTCCGATAGAGGACGCCGAGGCGGCTCATGTCGAACTGAAAGCCCTCGTAGCCGGCACAGAGCGCGCACATGCGGCCGCCTGCCCAGCGCTTCCACGCGCCTTCGACCCGATCGAAGTGCGCGTTGAGGTGCTCGGCGCTCTCCCAGCAACGACCGGAGAGATCGTTGTAAAAGATGCGTTCGTCGGTGTCGTAGGCGAGCTCCGCCTCGTGGACGGTCCGCGCCCTCATCTCCAGCAACATGTCGTTGGCTCGCTTCAACGAGACTAACGGGTGGTTGGTCCACGCCCGAGAGGAAAAACCGACCGACCGGACATTCCGGGGGTGCGAGCGCCGCAGCCTGGTCCATATGCGCACCACGCTGGACCACGCGGAGCGGAAAAGACCCGCGGGCACGGCAGAGCAGGCCCAGAATCGGAGAAAACCTGCACCCGCAGTGGAGCGTGGGCAATGGTACGACACGTGCTTACAGCTCTCGCATGCGCCTCTCCGCCCTTCCCGCCCTCGTTCTCGTGAGCGCCCTCTGCGCCTGTGCCGTCTCGTCCGAGGACGAGCCGCAGGGAGACGACGCAGTGACCGACGCCGACCTCACGCAGGCCACGGCGACCCGCCTCGGCGTCCCGCTCGCGGTCCTGGAAGCGAGCTTCTTCTTCAAGCCGAGTGGCATGGACCAGAGCGGCCTGGGCGTGGTGCTCGCGGAGCGCGCGGCCTTCGCATCGGGCTCCGGAAGCCAGTCGCTGCCGGCCATGACGACGCTCGACCACAAGCCCTTCGCGCGGCTCTTCGGCTCCGGTGTCGACCTCGGCCCGGAGGCGTACTTCGGCGCCTTCTTCGACTACCCGAACATCAAGCGGGAAGGGAACCCGGGTGAGCGCCTGGTCGGCAAGCACGCAGCGCCGCTCCTTCCGGTGACCGCCATGGCCAAGGGCAAGAGCTGCCGGGTGCTCGGCGCGGCCTTCGACATGTACTCCAGCGCTGCGCCCAAGCTCATGAGCCTCGCCGCCACCATCGACAGCGTGAAGCCCACGCTGCAGAACGGCGCCGTCGTCTCGTACACGGTGGTGGCCAAGACGCGCACCAGCAGCGGCGGCGAAGGCAGCTTGCTCGTGTGCGACGGAAAGCTCGCGGGGATCAGCGCCGGCGCGGGCTCCCAGGGCACGTACTTCGAGTTCCACAGCGTCGACCCGGGCCTCGTGAAAGCCTTCGAACGCGCACGGGACGGCGGCGTGTCCGAGTGCAAGCGCCGGAACCGCTGCGACTGAGGGTCAGCCGTCGGTCTTGGGCGGGGTGCCGGCGGACTTTTGGGTCGCGGGCGAGGGCTCCGCTTCCTTGGTCTCCTCGGCGTTCACCAGCTCCGACGGCGCCACCGTGGAGATGCGCGCGTCGAGGTACGCAACGCCCACCACGACGCCGTCCGGCTCGTCCTGGATCCACACGACCCGACCCGGCCGCCAGACGTCCCCGCCGCAGCGCACCTCGAACTCGTCGCCGAGCTCGACTTTCTCCTCGAGAATGGCGCGAACACCGCCGCGGCTCGTGTTCAGCGCCCAACCATCGAGCAGGGTGTCGTCCTTGCGGAAGACCACACGCTCCGAGGTCTCGGTGCGCGCCTCGTTCCGCCGCATCGCGTGCTTCCCGGATTCGGGCTGCGGTACGCCAGGAAAAGGAGTGAGGGCACGACGAACGGTCACGCAGTGAACGGTAGCAAACGCCGCGGGCCGCGTACAATTTCCGTGGGAAAATGCGGTCTCGGGGTTTCCCTGGGGGGGCTGGCCGCGCCGCCGAGGCTTTTCGGGCCCGCCGGTTACGTTTCGGTTACCTGCGGCTCGCGCCCCGAATGCCCATTTCCGGGCGCTTCCGGGCGGCCCCAATGACGCCGAAGAGACCGAAGTTGTTTCGAGGACTTGACGGCGTGGGGCTGGTGCTACCACACTGCCCTCTCCGTGACGCTCGCTGTCCTCAAGAAAGCTCTGCAGGCCGAGGGGCTCGAAATCTATCGAACCCGGGAGAACGAAGTGGTTCTCGCGGAGCGCGTTCGAGAGAACCTGATCCTCGACTCGGGGGTCCGCGTGCGCGCCGGAACGCCGCCCGAGGTCTTCGTGGTCTTCCGCGCGGAACGGCACGACTTCCCGGGCGAGGCGGACAACGCGGTCTTCGATCACGCGGCCGAGCTGGGCGGCGCCGCCGCCAAGGAAGGCTTCGCGGAGCTGGCCCGGAACGCCGTCCCCATGACCGACCCGGGTGATCCGGAGCGGGTCCTCGATACATTCTACGAGGTCACCTTCCGCGCCGCCGCCGACGACTACGACGGCGCCGTGCGACTGGCGCGCTTCGCGCTCGGCCTCGAACGGACCGCCACCGGCCCAGGCTGAGGCACGGCCTCGCCGAGCCGCGCAGTGGCGTGGATCGCCGCGCGAGGACGGGGTTTTTCCGGGACTGCCCGTAGGCGTGGACGAGCATGCCCCACGCGTGGTAATCGGGGCCTCGAAAACGTTCGGATTTTCCCCAGCGTTCGGTCGCTTTTCTCGATTCACTTCGTTTCGCGAAGGCGGAGGCAAAGGCCCCACTCATGCTCCATGTCTTTCGGAACAAGAGCCTCTCTTCGGTCGTCTACGGCGTCGTCATCATCGGCACCGTTACGGCGTTCGTGATCAACTTCGGCCCCAACATGGGCCGGCAGGGCAAAGGCATTCGCGACGCCTTCAACGAGACGTGCGCGCTCAAGGTGGGCAACGCATGCGTGGACCCGAAGACGCACCGGGCCACCTACCGCCTGCTCATGCCCCGCGACCGCGACGGCGCCACCGACGTGAACCGCGCCCGCGCCATGGGCCTCTCCAAGATCGTCGGCGACGGTCTCATCGAGCGGGAGCTCCTCATCCGCGAGGCGGAGCGCATCGGCCTCACGGTCACCGAGAACGAGGTCACCGACTCCATCTACGCCGGGTTCATCTACGTGAGCGTCCCTTCGGACAACCCGATGCTCTCGTTCTACCTGCACACCAATGACGGCAAGCTGTACGCCGGCTTCAAGGACCCGAAGACCAAGCGCTTCGACGAGAAGACCTACAAGAAGCAGGTGGCCATGCTCACCGGGCTCTCCGCCAACGAGTTCCGCGACTGGCAGACCCGGGAAATCCTCGCCGCAAAGATGCGCGATCTCGTGAAGTCGCCGGTGCGCCTCGCCGACGAAGAGGTGTTCAGCAAGTACGTGCGCGAGAAGAGCACCGCCCAGGTGGCGTACGTCGAAGTGAAGCAGAGCTACGCGGCGCGCTACAGCAACGTGGCGAACCCCGCCGCCAAGGACGTCGAAGCCTGGGCGAAAGAAGACGCGCACAAGGCCGAGGTCGAGGTG
The DNA here is from genome assembly GCA_013141295.1 of Polyangiaceae bacterium. Classification (GTDB taxonomy): domain Bacteria; phylum Myxococcota_A; class Polyangia; order Polyangiales; family Polyangiaceae; genus JABFRG01. Next base: position 594 of record JABFRG010000573.1, on the reverse strand, counting down.
GAGCTCACTGCGAGCAAGGAGTCGTTCCTCCCCAAGCCCAACCACATCCGGCACGTGCTGGTGCGCCTCTCGCCGAACGCCACCCCCGAGGACAAGCAGAAGGCCCTCGAGAAGCTGGGCCGCGCCTGGGCGAGGCTCCAGGCGGGCGACGCCTTCGCCAGCGTGGCGCGCGACTTCTCCGACGACACCAGCAACATGACCGGCGGCGACGTCGGCGACAAGACCGACGGCTTCGTCCCGAGCTTCCGCGACGCCGCCAACGCCCTCAAAGCCGGCGAGACCACCGACGGCGCCATCGAGAGCCAGTTCGGCTACCACATCATCTACAAGGACGACCCCGCGAAGTCCGGCGCCATCGAGGCCCAGCTCAAGAAGGACATCGCCCGGCGCGCCTACATCAAGGCGAAGTCCACCGACGCAGCGCGCGACCTGGCGACGCAGATTCTCATCGCAGTGAAGGCCGGCAAGAGCGACGACGAAGCGGTGAAGGCCGCCATCGCGCCGCTCGCCAAGTTCACGCCCACCCCGGCGCCCACGGTGAAGATCAAGGCCATGCCGGTGGAAGGCCCTGCCGACGCGGGCGCGGCCACCAAG
>JABFRG010001025.1 GCA_013141295.1 Polyangiaceae bacterium | reverse complement strand
GCCTCACGCGCTCCGTGACCTACGACGCGGCCAAGGGGCCCGACGGGGTCTCCGACATCTTCCTCGGCGTCTACGAGTCCTCCGACGCAGTGGCGACGGAGATGAAGACCAAGTGCACGGGCGCGGCGCTCTCCTTCGACGCCGGCACCTGCGCGCGCGCGTTCGCGCTGTGCGCCGGGAACGTCTTCGTCGACGGCTTGCCCGACTGCCCCAAGTAGCAGGCGACATGGCTCCTTTGGTTCGCCCGGAAGCGCCGGAGGAAGAGGCGAACGACGAGCTGCCCGAGGTGCCGCAGGTCGCGTACCGCGTGTCGGGCGACCTTCAGATTCGCGCCATGGAGCTCGAGCAGGAAGTGGGGGAGCAGGCCGCGCGGCTCCGCGCCATGGAGCGCGAGGTGTTTGCCGCTCGGCGGGCCCTCCGCAACCAGCGTCGCCTTCGCGTGCTCGGAGTCGGTGGTCGAGCCCGGATTATTCATGGGCCGGCAGGCGAATGGCACGAGGCACGGGAAAGGCGGGCGCACGCCGGATCGCAGACCCGAGGCGGACTCTCGCTCCGCCGCAGCGGTCGAGAACCGCCGTACGCCCGAGATTTCCCGATGCATCGTGACATGCAGCCCCGGAGCCATGAATAATCCGGGCAAGGCGCCTTGGTGGGCGCGGTCCTCGGCTTCGGCCTCTACGTGGCGCTGGGAGGGCCCATCTTCATCACCGGAGCGACGGTGGTGGGGTTCGTGCTCGCGCTGCTCGGTGCCGGCCGGTGGGATCCGCCGGACGACAATTTCCCCACAGCGCCCCCGCCGCGCTTGACCGGCGGCTGAATCACCCGGCTTCGGTCCGCCGAAGCCGCGCCACCAGTGCCTCTTCGAGGGCGCGCACGGTGAGCGGCGCACATCCCTCGGCCTTGTTGTTCACCACCACGTACACCGGAAGCGAACCGGCTTCCGTGGCCTGGCGAACGAGCTCGAGGACGTCCTCGCGCATGCCCGTCTCGGCACGCGCGATGCGGTTGAAAGGTGCATACTCCACCTTTTTCTCTGCATAGCGCGTGAACGGCGGCAAGAGGAGCCGCGACACCACGAAGTCGGTGGTGATGGACCCGGGTGCAGCAAGCTGCACGCGGAGCTCGGGCATACCGGTCCAGAAGTTGAACACGTGGGCGACCCGATGGGCGCGCAGGATGGCCAGATAGCGCGGCGTGAAGTACGCGCGGTTGCGCAGCTCCACCGCATAGCGAAAGTCCGTCGGCAGGCGCTCGAGGAAGCGCTCGAGCTTACCGTGGAAGGCGCGCGCCGGGAGCGCGCCGTCGGGGATCGGGGGGATCTCCAGCGTGAACGGGCCGGTATGAGGGCGAAACGCGCCGCGATACGGGGCGACGACGTGCGCGGCTACTTCCGCCGAGAGGAAGTTCGGATTCACCTTTCCCGCCTGGGGGCCGTGCTTGGGAACGTAGGTGACGACCTCGCTCCACATCTTGGCCATCGCGCGGAAATCGAGGGACAGGCCCCGCGCATACCCGTCGAGCGTCTCGGCGGAGAGCGGCTCGTAGAAGGCGCGGTCGATGCTCACCGTGCGAAAGAGCGGGAAGCGCGCATAGGCCCGAAGTCCGCTCTCGCGCAGGCTCGCCTCGGAGGGAGCTCCGGCGTAGACGATGCCGCGCCAGCCCGGGAACGTCCAGGTGCAGGTGCCGAAGCGAACGTGCTCCGGGAGCGCCGCGCGAAGGTCGAGATCGCGCGCGTCGACGACGGGCTCGACCGCTGCGTCGTCCTCGTCACCCGCGAAGAGGGCGAGTTGATCCTTCACGCGCCGAGCATACCTCGGTCGCCCCGCGCTCAGGCCAGCGGGCGAACCGTCTTCACGCGGTCGGCGATGAGCGCCTGCACGCGCTTGTCGTAGAGGAGGGCGTTGTGTCCCAGGCCGGTGAACAACGCCACATCGCCGCTGGGCAGGATCGCGCTGTCCTGCGGCACTATGAGGCGGTCCGCGTCGCCGAGGATCGACGTGTGGGGGACGCGGACTTCGTGGGCGCGATCGCGAAGGCGCTGGAGCAAGCGGCTCTTGGTGTGCAGGTCGGCGCCCACCAGGAAGGGGAAGGGATGGGCCACGCGGGTGCCGCGGAAGGGGCTGCCCAGCGAGAACGTCTGGGTCACCCGCGCGTAGCCGCCGAGCTCCTGCACGTACCAGCGCGCGACCACGCCGCCCAGGCTGTGGCCGACGATGTGGATGCGCGTGTTCTCGGGAATGCGGTCCACGAGCTTGGCGAGGCTGCGCGCGATGGTGCGGACGCCCGCGCCGGGCGGGTGCGTGAAGCTGGCGACCTTGGCGCCGAGCTCTCGCTCGAGCTTGTGGCGAAGCGGGCGGAACACACCTGCGCTGGCGAAGAAGCCGTGCACGAGCACCACCACGTCGTCCTGGTGGTCCGTCTGGGGAAGGACCGGGGCAAGATCGCGGGGCATGAGGACCACCTCGCGCAACGTGGACAGCGCCTCGTTGGCTTCCACGCGCAGGTCGGTGGTGCCTCGCTTTTGGCGGCCACCCAACATCAAGGTGAGCAACATGTGACGGGATAGAAAGCACAAACCATGCGCGGGCTGCCAAGTTTTCGAGTAAGTGCGAGACATGGCTGCCGCACGTACGTTTCGCCACACGTTCGTGGTCCCGGCCTCGGACATGGACGAGCTCGGTCACGCCAACAACACCGCCTACGTGCGCTGGGTGCAGGAGGTGGCGGTGGCCCATTCCTCGGCGGTGGGGCTCGATTTTTCCGCCTATCAGCGCATGGGCTCGGTGTTCGTGTTGCGCCGCCACGAGATCGATTACCTGCGCTCGGTGCGCGCGGGCGACGCCATTTCCGCGAACACCCGCATCGTCGACGCGGCCGGTGTGAGCTGCACCCGCGAGATGGTCTTCGAGATGGAGGGCGCCGGGGTCATCGCCAAGAGCCTCACCACCTGGGTGATGGTCGACTTCGTTCGCTCGCGTCCCACGCGCATCCCTGACGCAGTCCGCGACGCCTTCGAGATGCCCCGTCGCGGCGGCCTGTTCGCGTAGGGAGCTTCGCACCTGGGTGCGCGCAATACGCGCTTGGTGGCTCGGTCCTGTCGCACTGTTTCCCACATCGCGTTGGTCGGGCAGAGCCTGGTGCCGCGGAGGTGATACACTCCATGCACCAGTGTCTGCGCACGCCGATAAAACGGTTCCGATGCGGAGCCCCCGCGACGTTGCGGTAGCGAACTCACCTCTGAAGCAGGGGCAGGTTCTGCAGGGACGCTTCCGCATTCACCGCATCATCGGCGTCGGGGGAATGGGGTACGTCTACGAGGCCCGCACCATCGACAGTGGCGCCTCGGTGGCCGTGAAGTGCCTGCTCCCGCAGCTCGCCACCGACGCCGAGTGCGTCGCGCGTTTTCTGCGCGAGGCCCAGGCCACCGCACGCATTCGCAGCCCGCACGTGGTGCGCGTGTTCGAGACCGGCGGGGGCGACGCGCTGGTGCCGCCCTTCTTCGTCATGGAGTTCCTCGATGGCCAGGACCTGGGGCACATCGTGGACGCGCAAGGGCCTTTGCCGGTGGCGGACGCGGTGGACGCGGTGCTCCAAGCCTGCGCGGGGGTGGCCGAGGCGCACGCGCTGGGCATCGTGCATCGCGACCTCAAGCCGTCGAACCTCATTCGCTGCGGTCGCACCATCAAGGTGGTGGACTTCGGCATCTCGAAGGCCCTCGCGCATCACGACGCGCACCAGGGCAAGCTCACCGAGACCTCTGCGGTGTTCGGATCGCCGACGTACATGTCACCGGAGCAGGTGCGCTCGGCCAAGTACGTCGACGCGCGCGCCGACGTGTGGGCGCTGGGCGTCGTGCTGTACGAGCTGCTCAGTGGTTCCGTTCCTTTCAGCGGCGACAACGGTGGCGCGATCCTGGCGGCCATCGTGGCCGACGACCCTCCGTCGCTGCGGGCGAGGGCGCCGCAGGTGCCGCCAGCGCTCGAAGAGATCGTTCGCCGGTGCCTGGTCAAGAATCGCGACCGCCGGCTGGGCAGCGTGGCCGAGCTGTCCAGCCTCTTGTCGGCATTCGTCGCGGGGCGCTCCGGCGCTGCGCTGGCTGCACTGCCGCCCGCGTTCGGCGCCGCGCTGCCCGACGACTCTTCCGGTCGCGCCGCCTTCGAGGCCTCGCGCACCGCGCCCACGATGTCGGGCCTCGATGGCGAGCGAGGTGCCCGCACGCAGCTCCTCGGCTGGCTCCTCGCTGCCGGGATCTTGCTGGCGGGGCTCGCGAGCGCCGCCGTGATTGTCCTCTGGAGGAACGCGTCGCGGCCGACCCCGCCCGCGTCTACCAGCGCCCCGCTCTCGCCGGTCCCGGTTCCCGCGCTCTCCAGCGCGACCTCGCCGACGGTGGCGCCGGGAGGTTCCGCGGAGGCCCGACCCGCGGGTTCGATGCCGACCAGCCGCGCGAAGCCGTCCGTGACCTCTCCACGCGGTCCATCGGCAATCCCGACTGGCTCCGGGAGCCCGTCGGGCCGTGGCCCGAACTCCAAGACCTCGGACTGAGAGCCCGCGCACACAAGGGCGAACCTGGATTTGCCGAGACTGCTCCGATACGCTGCTCCCCATGCGTCGTGTGGCGGTCATCCTCGCGGTATCCTTCGTGTGCCTCGATGCGCGCGCGGACGACGAGCAGCGGATGGCCGAGGACCTCTTCAATCAGGGGCTCGCGGCAATGGCCGCGTCGCCGCCCGACTACCCGCGCGCCTGTCGGCTCTTCGAGGGGAGCTACAAGATCGACCCGAGCAAGCAGGGCACTCTCTTGAACCTCGCCGGTTGCCACGAGCAGATCGGCAAGGTCGCCACCGCCTGGAGCGAGTACCGCAAGGTCGAGGGAATGGCCGCCGCGACCAATCGCACGGACCGCGTCAAGCTCGCGCGTGAGCACTGGCAGGCGCTCGAGCCCCGGCTCTCGTATCTCAAGATCGTGATCCTCCCCTCGGTTTGGCTGCCGTCGATGACCGTGGCGGTGGACGGCGTGGCGGTACCGGCAGCGGTCATCGATGCCGACGCGGGCCCCAAGGCGAGCCGCGTGGTCTCGCTGGCGGTCGATCCGGGGACGCATCAGATCGTGGCGCGAGCGCCGGGCAAGCGCGACTTCGTCACCAAGGCCGTGGTGGACGACGCGAAGCAAACGGTGTCCGTGCAGATTCTCGCATTGGTCGAGGCACCCCCTGGAGAGCGCACCGCGTCCTCGGGGCCGGGAGGCGGAGGGGGGGGCAAGGAG
>JABFRG010001258.1 GCA_013141295.1 Polyangiaceae bacterium | reverse complement strand
CTCTCGCTCCGGAGGCGCGCCTGACGCCTACCGTTTTGCCGGGTACTTCCCGAGCTTTCGCTGGAGCGAGCGGCGATGGATGTTGAGCAGGCGGGCGGCTTGGGAGACGTTGCCGCTGCAGTCGGCGAGCACCCGCTGGATGTGCTCCCACTCCACCCGCGCCAGGCTCGGCACCTCGCTGGGCTCCTTGGTCGGTGCGGCGCCGGCGCCCTCTTCGCGCGCGTCGAAAGCGGCGACGATCTGATCCACGTCGGCGGGCTTGGTGAGGTAGTCGGCCGCACCGAGGCGAATCGCTTCGACCGCCGTGGCGATGCTGCCGTAGCCGGTGAGGACGAGGATCTTGGTCGTGGCGTCGACCTCCTTCAGCGCCTTCACCACGTCGAGGCCGAAGCCGTCGGGCATGCGCAGGTCGACCACCGCGAGCTCCGGGCTGTCTTGCCGCGCTTGCTCGATGGCCTTGGTGGCCGAGCCCTCGCCTCGTGCGTCGAAGCCGCGACCGGCGAGCGCCTTGACCAGGCGCGTGCGGAAGGTGTCGTCGTCGTCCACCACCAGGATAGAGCGCCCGAGGCTGGCGGGAGTCTGCGGGCTGCTCATGTGGCCTCCACCGGCTCGGCGGGAATGGTGATGGTGATGGTGGTCCCCTGGCCCCGCGAGGAACGCACGTCGAAGCGGCCGCCCAGGCGATCGGCCAGCGCACGCACGAGAAAGACGCCGAGCCCCATGCCCTTGGGCTTGGTGGTGAAGAACGGCTCACCGAGGCGCGCCAGCACGTCGTCCGGCATGCCGCTCCCGCGATCTTCCACGGCGCAGTGCAGGCTTCGATCGGCGACCGCCAGTCGCAGGGACACCGGTCGCCCCTCTCCGGCCTCGAGGCCGTTGTTGACCAGATTGACCAGGCTCTGCACCAGCGCATCGCGCGGGACGTTCACGGTGGCGGCTTCGGCTTCGACTTCCATGCGCGCGCCGTCGGCCACCGCCTTGCGCACGTCGCTGGCAATGTCGGCGAGCTTCACCGGCCGCAGCATCTCGCCCGGGCTCTGACCGGCATGAGCCGCCATCTTCGCGAGGATGTCGCGGCATCGCGTGGCTTCTGCACGGAGCATGCGCGCGTCGTCGAGCACCGCCGCCGCGTCGAGGGGACCGGCTGCGGCGCGCTCCAGCTCGGAGGCGATGATGGCGATGGTGCCGAGCGGTGTTCCCAGCTCGTGCGCGGCGCCGGCTGCCAGCGTGCTCAGCGAGAGGAGCTTCTCGTTGCGAGCGACGGCCTCTTGCATGCGAAGGAGCTCGGCATCGCGCTGCGAGAGGGCGCGCGACACCTTGGATACGAAGTAGCCCACCAGCGCCGCCGCCGCCGCGTACGACACCCACATGCCCTGGAGGTGCAGCCGCATGCCGCCGCCCTGGTGCATGCGGTGCATGGCCTCTTCCGGCGTGAGCAAGAAGAGCGACCCGAAGCCGCACGAGGTGAGGAGCGCCACCGCCCAGACCCAGCGCACCTCGAGGAGCAAGGCTGCCAGCGCCACGTGCACCAGATAGAACACCGAGAACGGGTTGGTGGGCCCGCCCGAGAGCCACAAGAGCACCGTGAGCAAGATGGCGTCGAGGACCAGGACGCCACCCACCACGCTGCGCTCGGCGCGGATCCCCCGGCGCTGCCACAGCTCGAGGAGCCCGTTGGAGAGGGCGGAGCCGGCGACGATGCCGGCGAGCGGTTCGGCGGCGTAGGGCAGATCGAAGGAGAACTTGGCCGCAGCCAACATGGCCGCTTGCACCAGGATCATCACCCAGCGCAAGCGCACGAGCCATTCCAGGCCGAGGGCTTTGGCGGGGGGCTTCACACCCCCAGTGTACCCCTCTGGCGAACGGCGAAATGCGGCAAATCGTCGCGGCGCCGGAAGGGATGATATCGTCGTGGTCGATGAAACGCGCTCTCTCTCTGATGGTCTCCGCGCTCGCCGTTCTTTCGCCCGCATCGGCCTGGGCCGACGATGGCGGTCTCGACGACGCGGGGCTCGACCTGCGCGACGCGGCGCCGGCCTGCACCGATGGGCTCAACGTGGGCGACATCGCGGCGTGCGATGCGAAGAAGGCCGGCGAGGCGTGCGTCTTGCCCGACGGCGTGCCCGGCTCCTGCGCGGAGCTCCGCTGCATCGGCGCGAGCGGTCAGCGCGTTCTCTCGTGTGTGGCCGCCGCCGGAGCGCCACCCCCGGTGGTCACCGGCGACGCGTCCATGACGCCGGCCTATGCACCCGGAGCAGCGGGAGGTGGCGCATGTGCGATGGGGGTAGCGGGGCGCCGCGATGCCCTGCCCGTAGCCGCGTTCCTCGGTTGCGTCGCGCTGGTCGCGGCGATGCGTCGCCGCCGCGCCCGGAACTAGAGCACCGATTCAACCTGTTCGGTGCTCTAGTCATTCACTTGCACGCGGTGGCCCCGGCCGGCTTTCCGCTGTCGTCGCAGGCGGGCGCGTCGAAGGTGCCGCGAACGAAGCGTCCGTCCTTGAACGTCAGGTCGAAGGAGCCGGTGACGCCGGTCGCGCTCACGGTGGCGAGCAGCAGATCGTTCTTGGCGAGGTCGGCCCGAGCGATCTTGTCGAGGCTGGCAACGTCGGTGGACGAGCAGGTGCCGGCGTCGTTCGCGAAGTACGTCGACCCTTCGATCTTGCTCTTCACGGCGGGGCTGGTGGTCGCGTCGGTGACGAGCTCGTAGGTGCCGGCAGCCAGCACGGCGGCCTCGGGCGTGGCGCCGCGCTTCTCGATCTCGATCTTGAGCCGGGTGCCGCCGGCCGGCCGTTGGTTCGCTCGCATGGCGGCGCACAGGGCCGGCCGGTCGATGATGTAGACCTCGAAGTCTTCCACGAACGTGCCGGGCACGCTGGTGCTCGCGTGCTTGTCGATGGTGACCACCGCATCCTGGGGCACGTAGGCGCCGCCGAGGAGGTTCGAGGTCACCGTGGCGGACCCCTTTCGAGCCACCGGCCCGCCGTCGCTTCCGCTGCCACCGTCTTGCTCGCCGGAGGGCGGCGCAGCGCCGTCGCTCTCGGTCGTGGTCCGGATCACGTCTGCGGCCGCGCACCCGGCCGTGGAGACGCCCAGGGCCGAAGAGCAGGTCAGCAGCGCGGCCAGGCGTGGCCACCACCGTGAAGGCGAGATTCGGAGGGAAGCCTGGGAGACTCGGTGCGGGAGATCGTTCATGCACCGTCCTCTCGCAAGGCGCGAACCACAGAAACTTGCCGGTAAACCCGCGGGATTTCCCCGCGAACGACGACGCTTCGTCGGCGCCCGATGGGGGCCATGACGACGCTTCGGCGCGGGCTAGCCCTGATCTAGAGCTGTATCTTCTTCCAGCTGCCGCCCGCGAACTTGGTGCTCATGGTGATGGCCGCGCCCACCGCGTAGGTGGCGGCGGCGATCCACATGCCGGGAAGGCCCAGGCCGACCTGGAGCGAGAGCACATAGGCCACCGGAATGAGCACGCCGAAGACCAGCAGGCCCTGGGCGCCGGCCACGAACTTGGTGCTCCCCGCGCCGAACAGCGCCTCGCTGAGGATCATGGCGATGGCGATGATGGGGGTGACGACGCCCATGATCTGGAGCGGGCGATACATGGCCTCCTGCACCGCCGGGGCCTCGGTGATGAAGGCGATGATGCTCTTGGTGGAGAGCACGCCCTCCACGAACCCGATGAACCCGAAGATGACGAGCCCCACCCGCACACTGCCCCAGCCGAAGCGGGTGGCGAGCTCCGGGCGCTTCTTGCCCATCGACTGCCCCACCAACGTGGCGGTGGCGGTACCGAAGCCGATGCAGGCGGTGAAGGTGAGCTTCATCAGCGCGATGATGTTGGTGGTGGCTGCGCCGTTCACCGCGGCCCCACCGCAGGCGTCGCGCGGCAGGCCCGAGTCGAGCTTGCCGGCGAAGCTCACGAACACACCGAAGCCGGCCATCATGAGGATGGTGGCGGCGGCGGCGGGCGCGCTGAGCTTCACCAGGTCCCAGATGAGCTTCCGCGACAGGTTGGAGCGCCGGAAGACCTTGTAGGTCTTGCGCTCGCCCCAGGCGAAGTAGAGGACGATGGCCAGGCCAATCCAGGTGGCGGTGAGGGCGCCCACGCCGGCGCCGGGCGCACCCATGTGCGGGGCTCCCAGCTTGCCGAAGATGAACATGTAGCAAAACAGGACGTTGAAGATGTTCATCACCAGCGACGCCCAGAAATGGATGGTCGTCTTGCCGATGCCGTCGAAGAACGACTTCACGCCGATGGTCATCGACATGGAGATGATGCCCAGGAGCCGAAAGCGCGAGTAGGACTCGGCGATGGCCAGCGTCTCCGGGACCTTGATCATCCGCGAGAGCAGGAAGTGGATGGACACCGATCCGATGGCCATGGTGCAGAGGCCAGCGATGAGGCAGAACCACATGGTGTTGGCGAGAACGGCGCCCGCACCTTCGAAATTCTTCTCCGCGTAGCGTCGGGCGGTGTGCGCCTGGGTGCCCACGCCGATGGCCGAGAGCGAGCCTCCGAAGAGCCACACCATGATGAGCGACGGCGACAGCGCGGCCTGGGCGTACGAGCCCTCGCAGCCGGGGAGCTCCTTGAAGAAGATGACGTCGATCTCGTTCACCAGGCTCTGCAGCACCATGGCGACCACGGTGGGGGCAGCCAGCCGCAGCACCGCCCAGTGGGGGCGGTCGGCAAGGGCGAGGACGTCGATGTTCTTGGAGGGAGCTGCGCTCGCCACGATGCGGTGGATCTAGGCGGAAGGGGTGCGGATCACAAGGAACACGTTGAGAACCCCGGCGAAGGGAGATGTGGGATGCTCAACGAATGGGCTTCTTCACGCTGGCGTTCTCCAGCCGCGGGAGGGTCTCCATGCGGCCGAGGCTGCGCTTGGCGTCTTCCGAATGCGGGTTCTTGCGCAGGTAGGCCTCGAGGAGGTTCTTGGCGTCGACCCGGCGGCCCATGGCGTCGAGAATCTGCGCCTGCACGATGCGAGGCTCGCTCGAGGGATCGTAGCTCGCCCAGGCCTCTGCCGCGCGCTTGGCTTCCATGAGGTCCTTCGCCCGGAGCGCCGCCCGGGTCCAGCTCCGGAGCGCCTTGGCGTCGCGGGGGTGCGCCTTGGCTTGCTCGCGCGCCTGGGCGAGGGCGGGGGTATCGTTCTTCGGGGCTTCGTTCTTGGGCTCCACCGGCGGAAGGACCTTCGCGGCCTCGTGAACCGCGCTGCTCGCCGCGGTGGGCGTGCTGTCGTCCTCGGTGCCTCCGGGCGCGCCGACCGACGGTGCGAC